>DATGFU010000174.1:0-13121 GCA_035308865.1 Allostellaceae bacterium
AAGATCGGCCACGTGTTCCTCATCGTGCTGGAGAACGAGAGCTACGCCAAGACCTTCGGCGACGGCTCGCCGGCCCCCTATCTGGCCAAGACGCTGGTCGGCCAGGGAGCCCGGCTGGACCAGTATTACGGCATCGGGCACAACAGCCTCGACAACTACATCGCGATGATCAGCGGGCAGGCGCCGAACCCGGCAACCCAGGAGGATTGCCAGAACTACACCGAGTTCGCCTACGGGGGCCTCGGGGCGGACGGGCAGGCGCTCGGCAGGGGTTGCGTCTACCCGGCATCGATCAAGACGTTGGCCGACCAGCTGGCCGCCAGCGGCCTGAGCTGGAAGGGCTACATGGAGGATCTCGGGGCCAAGTCAGGACGCCAGACGGCTGCATGCGGCGGACATCCCGCGATCGGGGCCCAGGACACGACACAGCACGCCGCCACCGGCGACCAGTACGCGATGCGGCACGACCCCTTCGCCTATTTCCATTCGGTCCTCGACACGCCCGACTGCACCGCCCACATCGTGCCGCTGACCGCGCTCGAGGCCGATCTCGCGGACGCCGCGCGCACGCCGTCCTTCTCGTTCATCACGCCCAACCTTTGCCATGACGGGCACGACCACAAAGGGCCGCAGCAGCTCTGCGTCGGCGAGAACAGCCCGGGCGGGCTCGTTGCCATCGACGGATTCCTGAAGCGATGGGTGCCGGCGATCATGGGGTCGCCGGCCTTCAAGGCGGACGGATTGCTCGTCGTCACCTTCGACGAGGCCGAGACGCCCGTGGAGGACAGCGCCGACAGCGATTCGACGAGCTGCTGCGGCGAGGCCGCCGATCTCAACATCCATCCCGGCGACGCGGTCTTCGGCGTGCCGGATACCGGCCCGGGTGTGAACGGCCCCGGCGGCGGACGGATCGGAGCCGTGCTGCTGTCGCCCTTCATCCTGCCCGGCACGGTCTCCGAGCAGCCCTACAACCATTACAGCCTGCTGAGGACGATCGAGGACATCTTCGGCCTGGCGCCGCTCGGCTATGCCGGGCCGGCTCACGCCTTCGGCGCCGACGTCTTCAACAGGAAGTAACGCCGGCGCAGCGGCCGAAATAGGTATTGTGTCCCCGCGTTAGAGCTTCTGGCGTTAGAACTTCTGGCCGAATTTCAATCCGATCATCAGCGGGTGGATCGGCACGGCGTAGGGCTCGTAGCCGCAGATATTGGCCGCGCATTCGGCGTAGCGGCTGACCTCGCCGCGGCTGTCGAAGGCGTTCTTGATGTAGAGTTCCAGGTTCGAGTTCCCCCAGCTGTAGCCGCCCGAGAAATCGACCTCGAAGTAGCTCGGCAGCCGCCCGACCAGCTGCCGCGGATCGACGACGCTCTGGGTCTGGTCGCTGACCAGGGTCTGGCGAATGTCCGACCAGCTGCCGCCGGTGTAAAGCACGGCGACCTGGAAGAACGCGTCGGAATCGTCGGTGATCTCCCAGTCGTACCGCCCGGTCGCGTTCGCCTTGAAATACGGCGTGACCGGCAGCTGGGTGCCGCTCGCCGCTTCCATGTAGGGCACGCTGGACGAGTTCGGCGTCCAATATTGCAGCGGCGCGCAGCTCGTGACCCCGACGACACTGCAGAACGGCGAGGTCAGGTGAGCATCGATCAGGCTGGCGGCGCCCTGTATCGTGAAGTTGGGCGTGACCTTCCAGCTCAGATCGGTCTCGATGCCCTGGCTGACAGCCTGTCCGGCGTTGACGATGTCGGGCAGGCCGAATTCGCCGAGGAAGGTGAACTGGAAGTCGTCCCACGGGTCGTAGAAGAGGTCGCCGTTCCAGCGGAGCGTGTTGTCCATCCAGCTGGTCTTCCAGCCGAGCTCATAGTTCTGGAGCGTATCCGACTGGTAGGCCGGCAACGCGCCGTTGCGGTTGGCGCCGCCCGGCCGATATCCGTCGGAGGCCGTCAGGTAGAGCAGCTTCGTGGGATCGATCTTCCAGGTCAGCGTGACCTTGTAGATCACGTTGTCCTCGTCCGCACTCTTCGCCAGATCCATGCAGGGCGCGCCCAGGAAGTGGTTCTGGCTGAAGCATTGCAGCTGGCCGGTCGACGAGAACGTCCCGCTCGGCCCGAAGCCGTAGAACCCTTCGAGCGTGTTGTCGTAGCGGTAGACGCGCAGGCCGGCCTCGATCGTCCAGTTGGAATCGATGTCGTAGGCGCTGTTGCCGAAGATCGCGTAGTCGCGGTCGACGCGCTCCTGCTTGGTCAGCCACCAAGCCTCGGGCCAGCCCGTGACCGAGATCGCCGGATCGAGCCCCGTGATCTTGTATTCCTGCTGGATGTCGTGCAGCTGGTGCTCGTAGAAGATGCCGGCGAGGAAGCGGAACCGGTCTTCCTTCGGCGACGCGATGCGCAGTTCCTGGCTGATCTTCTCGAAGTGATCGACGCCGACGATGTACTGGCCAATGTCGATCTTCTTGCCGCCCGGGCCGGTCTCGTAGGCGCCGTAGCCCGAGAACACGTCATAGAAGTACGAATAGTCGGAATAGTCCTGCTGCATGTTGACGTCGTGGACGAGATAACCGCCGGCGTAGGTCAGATCGAGGTTGCCGATCTTGCCGGTGACGGTGAGGGACGGCAGGTACCAGCGGTCGTGGTCGGTCTCGGGGAAGAAGTGCCGGACATCGAGGTCCCCGATCGACGGATCGAAGGCGTTGATGCCGTGGATGCTCGAGTCCTGGCCCATGATCTTGGGCTCGACCGTCCAGTCGTCGTCGAGATTGATCTTCAACGCCAAGCGGCCGCCGTAGGTCGTGACGTCGTTGTAGTCGTTCGCGGCGAGATTGGCGTTGTCCTCGGTCAGGCTGTTGGGGGAGGTCCTGGTGCCGTGGACGTTGTTGATGTAGCCGGCGTCGTATTCCTCGTACATCACGAGGCGCACGGCCGCGGTGTCGCTGAGCGGCACGTTGACGAAGCCTTCGGCGACATTGCCGACGTCGCCCACCGGCGTGTCGTTGATCTCGAGGTTGTAGCCGAAGGCGAGCGCGTGCGTGTCGGGCTCGTTGGTGACGATCTTGAGCGTGCCGGCCTCGGAGCTGGCGCCGTAGAGCGTGCCCTGCGGCCCTGAGAGCGCCTCGATGCGCGACACGTCGTAGATGTGGAAATCGAGCTGGCCGAGAATCGTCGTCGTCGGGATTTCGTCGACATAGACGCCGACCGTCGGCTGCGGCCCCGAATGGTTGCCGTCGCCGCCGCTCGAAATGCCGCGCATGTAGATTTCGGTCTGACCCGGGTTGACTGTCTGGTAGCTGACGCTGGGCAGGAGCTTGGCGTAGTCGTCGAAGCCCTGCACCTGCATCTGGTCGAGCTTGGTCTCGCCCAGCGCCTGGACGGCGATCGGCACGCTCTGCAGATTCTCGGACCGCTTCTCGGCGGTGACCACGACCTCCTCCAGCTGGCTGGAGGGGGCCGGCGGCGGCGGGGCGGCGGCCTGTTCCTGGGCGAAGGCGCTGTGGGCGCCGGCAAGGATCGACGAGGTGAGGAGCGCACTCCTCAATGCCCTGTGGCGACGCATTCCCGCGGCGCGCCCGGATGCCGTCATTCTAACCCCCAATTCTTTGCCGGCTGCCGTCGGCGCCGGTTACATTCGGCTTACACCATTTGTCGCAGAAATGTTGCCTTCGGCCAAGGGCTGCGTTGCCGAGTGGCTTTCAGGGTACCCTTCAAGAATCGGGCCAAGCGCCTGCTTCAGGGGTGCCAGCCACGGCTCGAAGCGCCGCCACTGGTCGAGGCCGTCGCTGAAGATCGGTCGCCGCACCTGCTCCGCGCTGGCGGTCCGCACGGAGCGCTCGTTCTCCCAGAACCTGAGGCAGCCGGCCTCGAACGGCAGCCCGCAATAGTCGAGAAGCCGGCGGATTTCGCCCTCGGTGTCGCCCACCATCGACTCGTAATGCACGCGATGGATGCGCCCGCGCGCGACCCGGTCGAAATGCGCCATCAGCTCGACATAGTCGGCGTAGTAGCGGCCGATATCCGTGAGCCCGTAGGAGAAGGCCTGGCCACGCGCGAAATGCTGCTTGAAGCCCGAGAAGCAGGTGGCCAGCGGATGGCGGCGCGCGTCGATGATCCTGGCGTTCGGCAGGATCAGCAGGATCATGCCGACATGGAGGAAGTTGTTCGGCAGCTTGTCGATGAAGTGGGGCCGGCCCGTCTTGCGCTGGACCCGCGTGCGCCGGAGATACTCCTCGCCGAGCCCGGCCAGCCGCTCGGCCGGCAGGTCGGCCAGGATTTCGGGGTAGAGCGACGGATCCTTGCGCTTGTGGCGGCCGCCGAGTTCCTTGGCGATCGCCGGCATGTCGGGCAGCTCCATCGTGCCTTCGACCGCCGAATGGCTCGCCAGGATCTGCTCGATCAGCGTCGAGCCCGATCGCGGCAGGCCGACGATGAAGACCGGATCCGGTGCAGGCGATCCCCAGCCGTCACGGGCCGCCAGGAAGGACTCGGTGAAGAGGCGCTTCACGCGCTCGACGCGCTCCGTGGTCTCGTCCGGATCGTATTCGAGCTGACGGCGGCGGATGCGGTTGCCTTCCTCGTAGTGGCGGAACGCCGCCTCGTCCTCTGCCACATCCTCCAGCGCCTTGCCGAGCGCGAAATGCAGGTGCAGCCGGTCGTCGTCGCCGAGCTCCGCCCGGGCGAGCTGCGCCTCCATCGCCGCCACGTCCTCAGGCTCGAAGCGGAAAGTCTTGAGATTGGCGAGGCTCCAATAGGCCTCGCCGAGATTCGGCTCCTCGGCGATGCTGCGGCGGTAGGCGGCGATGCCCTCCTGGGTCCGGCCTTCGGTCTTGAGCGCATGGCCGTAACTCATCCAGCCCTTAGACTGGGCCGGATAATCGCGCAGCAGATCCTCGTAGATGCGGATCGCCTCGCCGTAATTGCCGATCTGGACCGAGGCGGCGGCCTTGAGGCCGCGATGGTTGGGATCCCCGGGCTCCTCGGCCAGCAGCCGGTCCAGCTCGGCGATCGCCTCGACCGGCTTGTTCCGCCGGTGCAGCACGAAGGCGTAGTTGTGGCGCGCCGCCGCGAAACCGGGCGCCAGTTCCAGGCAGCGCGCGAGCAGGGCCTCCGCATCCTCGTAGCGGCCGAGCCGCGAGGCGAGCTCCGCCAGCATCCGGATGGCCGCCACATCGGTCGGGAAGCGCTTGAGATAGGCCTTGAGCAGCCGCTCGGCGACCGCCAGGCGATTCTCGCAGAGGGCGGAAGCCGCCTCCATCAGCGCCGGATTGCGCGTGGAGGAGCGGATATGCTGCGCATAGGCGGCGTCGGCTGCCTGGGGGTTGCCGGCGAGCGTGAACTGGTCGCCGAGCGCCCGCCAAGCGTCGGTCAGCTGCGGTTTGAGCTCGGTCGCGCGCTTGAGCGCCGCCTGCGCGGGCTTCGGCCGGCCGAGAGCCGCTAGCGTCAGCCCGTACTCGTATTGCGCATCGGCCCAGGCCGGCTGCCGCCGCACCAGCTTCTCCAGCGCCGAACGGGAGGCATCCAGCTCGCCCAGCCGCCGCTTGGCGGCGCCGAGGATCAGCAGCGCGCCGGGCTGATCGGGAACGGCTTTGAGGATTTCCTCCGCCTGCTCGGCCGCCAGCGACGGCTTGGCGTTCAGGAGCCGGGACGCGTTCTCCAAGGCAATCGCCGGCGTACCGGTGGCATGGTTCTGGGTCATCGCCGCCTTTGCCACGCGATCGAGCGGTGGCAGCCGGGCCATGTTCGGCCGCGCAACCGGCGAAGTCAATTCGGGTTCTGCCCGCCGCGTTCCGCCGATTCTTGCTGGTGTCTATGGCCATCACCTATGTAGACCTCCTGAAGAGACACATCGGAGGCTTCGCAGCCCTACGGCTTCGGGAAAGGGACGAGCTGATGCAGCCCAGACGGAAGATCGTTCCGGTCCTGCTGGTTTGCGGACTGCTATTCGGGCTTGCGGTCCTAGGCCTTTATGCGCGCACCTCCGACTCGCCGTTGAAGGCGTTTTCGATCACGCTCATCATTGGCGGCGGCGCGCTCCTGGTCGGTGCGTTCGTCGGCTTCCTCTTCGGGATTCCCAAGAGCCGGACGGATGGCACGGCAGCCGCCGGTGACGGCGGTCGAAAGCGCGGCGTCTCCGACAATGCCAATCTCGAAGAGGTTTCGGACTGGCTAACCAAGATTATCGTTGGCCTCGGCCTTGCCGAGTTCGGTAATATCCCTCAGTTTTGCAAATATCTCTCCGAGATCGTTACTCCAGTTTTAGGAGAAGATGGAAACATCATCGCACAATCGGCAATGGTGTATTTTTTTATTCTGGGATTTTTGTTATGCTATTTGTGGACAAGGATAGATTTTTACGAGTGGCTGACGGATCGTGATCGCGATCTCGCTGACGCTCTTAAGGAGGTAGAAAATAAGGTGGAGAATGTTGATCGAGAACTCGCAAAAGCCGTCCAGAAGGTCGAGATAAATGTGGAGAAGTTGGATCGCGAATTCCAGACCAATCGAATCCTGAATGACTTCTATGCGGCCATCGATGTCGCAAAGCGGATACCACCGGAGAAGCGAGATTGGGGAGTATTGAAGGATTTGAATAGACAAGCACTTGAAATATTAAGAGAAAACCCCCTGAATCGAAAAGCGTCAATATTGACGGCACGATTTATGAGCGATATCGAGAATAATCCCCTTGCACCATTGGGCAATGAACAAGCGATTCGTCACCTGGATATATTTCTGGATGCCAAGAGGAAAGCTGGCGAGCTTGACAAGGATTACGCCGATGTACTGTATAACCGTGCGTGCCACACCGTGGGTATTGTTCAATCGAGAGGAACCACGCCGGCTGGCGACCCGGAAACATTGCGGCTGAAGAAGCAGGCGATGCGCGATCTGCGGGATTCAGTTCGCCTCTCGCCCACCAACGCGAAAGAGGCAACTGAAGATCCCGACTTCAGCTGCCTCTATGACGATCCGGATTTCAAGCGCGTTGTTGCGGAGCCTGCCGTCCAGCCGACGCCGGACCACTGAACTCCCCAGTTCACGCCGCCTCACCGCACCGACGGGGACATCCCCTTTTTCCAAAGCTTCATGGCACCCACTCCTCAACGTGACTAGCAGAACTCTATCAAGCCGGCGGCCCGATGTCATCCACATCCGGCTCGCTTTCCGGCTCGCGGACCCAAGACATGGGGCTGACGAGGCCGCGCGACAAGCCCGCGGGACCGCTCACGCCCCCACGGCAGCGAGCGCAGGCTCCTTCGGCACGTCTGTCACGTTCTCCCAGATGCGGGCGAATTTGTCGTGGTGCCGGCCGAAGACCGCCAACAGCTTCGGATCGAAATGGCTTTCCGGATGCAGCCGGTCGTCGCCGCGGAGGATGATGTCGACCGTGCGCTCGTGGCTGAAGGACGGCTTGTAGGACCGCGTGCTGCGGAGCGCGTCGTAGACGTCGGCGATCGTGACGAAGCGCGCCGCCAGCGGAATTTCCTCGCCGCGGAGACGCCGCGGATAGCCGCCGCCTTCCCACATCTCGTGATGGGCGTAGGCGATGTCCGAGGCCATGGCGAGCCTCGGATAACCGGCGAGGATCTCGTAGCCCGCCGTCGTGTGGCGCTGCATCTCGGCGAACTCGCGCTCGTCGAGCCGGCCACGCTTGTTCAGCACGCCGTGGTCGATGCTCATCTTGCCGACGTCGTGCAGCGCCGAGGCCCAGCGGATCTCGTCGCAGAATCCCTTGTCCTTGCCGGCCACCTTCGCCAGCACGTGACAGTATTCGCTGACCCGCTTGACGTGGGCGCTGGTGTCCTCGTCGTTGAGCTCGGCCGCCTTGGCGAGCGCTTGGAGCGTCATCTGGAAGGTGCGCTCCGTCTCGGCCTGCAGGCTGAGGACGAGGGCGCGCTCGACGCGGAGCTCGGTGTTGCGCTTGATCAGCTCACGATTGCGGCGCGCCAGCTCCTCGTTGGCGACCATCCGCTCGATGATCCGCCCGACGATATTGCTGACCGGCGCCACCATCTTCTCGAACCGCCGGTCGAACGGCACCGCCTTGCCATCCTTCAGCGCGTTGATCAGCTGCACCACGCCGGTGATCCGCCCTTCGGGCGTCGTCAGCGGGAAGGCGAGGATCGACCGCGTGCGGTAGCCGGTCCGCTGGTCGTAGCTGCTGTTGAACTTGTACGGCACGCCGTGCGGCAGATTGTAGACGTCGTCGACCCAGACGGTCTCGATCTTTGCGGCGGCATAGCCCGAGATCGAACCGACGTCGATCGGCACGACGAAGACCGCGCTCTTGGCGCGGATCGCATCGTTCTGCGTGTGAACCGCCTCGAGCCGGCGTCCCTTGCCCTTGCCGCGTACGATGAAGATCGTGCCCGCCTCGGCCGAGGTCAGGCTGCGGCATTTCTCGAGCACCTTCGCGGTCAGCGCCTTGATCGTTCCCGACGGCGCCCACTCGAAGAACTCCAGAAACTCCTGTACGAAGCTTTCCTTCATCCGCCCCCTCCGGTCGCCCCTCTGCTCGACTATGCCTGGGCTCCGACGCGCCGCCCGCGCCGACCGTCTACCGGTCCGCTGCCGCGGGGATTCGTCGCGGCGGGGACCAGTCCACCAGAGGCATCATAAGATCACGTAAACCTGATCTTAGCCACAGAAAGGCGCCCCAATTAAGCCGCCGCCAAGCATGGCGGCGGCCTCACAGGTTGCGGACGATGCTGGCCGGGCTCAATTCCGGCGATCACCGAAGAGTTGCAGCAGCATCAGGAAGAGGTTGATGAAATCGAGGTAGAGCATCAGCGCGCCCATGATGGCGAGCCGTCCCACGGCCTCGCCGCCGTAGCTCGCGTCATATTGCTCCTTGATGCGCTGCGTATCCCAGGCGGTGAGACCGGTGAACACGATCACGCCGATCACCGAGATCGCGAACTGCAGGCCTGGCGAGGCCAGGAAGATGTTCACCAGGCTCGCGATCACGATGCCGATGAGGCCCATGACGAGGAACGAGCCGAACCGCGTGAGGTCCGATTTCGTCGTGTAGCCGTAGAGGCTCATGCCGAGGAAGGTCGCCGCCGTGACGAAGAAGGTCTCGGCGATGCTGGTGCCGGTATAGGCGAGGAAGATGATGCTGAGCGACAGGCCGAGCAGCGCCGCGTAGAACAGGAACGCGAGCCGGGCCGCGGCCACGCTCATCCGATTGATCATCGCCGACAGGGCGAAGACGACGACCAGCGGCGCCAAGATGACCACCCAGCGGAGCCCCGTGGTCCAGATCTGGTGAACGAAGCCGGTATCGTAGGCGAGCCAAGCAACCGCGCCGGTCGTCGCAAGGCCGGTGGCCATGTAGTTGTAGACCCGCAGCATGTGCTGCCGGAGGCCCAGATCGTAGCCCGCGCGATCGACCGCAGGGCGTGCCGCCGACCAGGGATTTTGCGAGCCGTAGGACATGATCGTCGATTCCATCAGCAGTGACGAATAGGTGCCAATGATATTGGATGCCCGGGCTCGCTTTCAACGACGGGCCACGCGCGGCTCGGGCCGCCGCCACGCGCAGCTCGGCGTCTCTCCCGCGCTGGGGGATCAGCCCGAGACTTCGTGCGGCCTCGTCACCTTGAAGCGGGCCAGCTCGCGCGCCGGCTCGCTCCAGCTGGGCTTGAGCTGCGCGGCTTCGAGATAGTCGAAATAGGCACCCTTCACGTCGCCCAGCTCCTCACGGGCGAGCGCCCGGTTGAAGTACGACTTCTCCGGCTCGGGACCGCCCAGCGCCAGGCTGTGGTCGATCTCCGCGATGCCCTGCGCGGGCTGGCCCTCCGCGATCAGCGCGGCGCCGCGATTGGCATAGGCGCCGCCGAGATTGGGCGCCAGATCGATCGCCGCGTCGAAATCCTTGAGGGCCGTGTCGTAGGATTTCCGGCTCAGCGACAGGATCCCGCGATTGACGAAGGTGGCCGCCAGGTCGCGGCGTGTCAGCGACTGCGTCTCGACGGCGAGGTTGCAGGCGAGCACGTCCTTGTCGTCGATACTTCGCTGGTCGGCCGCCCGTTCGGCGGCGAGCTGGCAGTCGCGGGCGAACCCGCCGCCCAGCACGGTCTCCGCCGCACCGGCCGATCCGCCGGAAACACCGAGGAGCAGCGCCGCAACCAAGGCGGCGGTGCAAGTTCCCTTGCCCATGGCGCGCCTCTTTCGTGACGGCACCACTATACCACGGGATGCAGGCTGAGCGCTTATAATCTTACATGCGCCGCGGCCCCGACCATGCCGCTCAGGCGGGCGACGGTTCCGACCATCGCAGGCGCTCCGCGCTCAGATTGTGATTCTTGAACGGCAGGCTGCGGATGCGCTTGCCGGTGGCGGCGAAGATGGCGTTGGCGACGGCCGCGGCGATGGGCGGCAGGCCCGGCTCGCCGAGGCCGCCGCGGGGGCCGTGCGACGGCACGAAATGGACCGCGATCTCGGGCGTGTCCGCCATCCGGGCGACCTCGTAGTCCCAGAAATTGCTTTCGACCACGGCGCCCTTGTCGAGCGTGATTTCGCCGTAGAGCGCGGCGGCGAGCCCGAACATGATCCCGCCCTCGATCTGGGCGGCGGCGATGTCGGGATTGACCAGATCGCCGCAATCGATCGCCGCCGTCACGCGGCGCACCCGCAGCCCGCCCTTGGCGTCGATCTCGATCTCGGCGACCTCGGCCGCAATCGAGCCGAAGGCCTCGACCAGGGCGATGCCCCGTGCCCGGCCGGCCGGCGGCGGCGATTCCCATCCCGACTCTGAAGCGGCGAGATCGAGCACGGCACGATGCCGGTCGGGCAGCAGCGCGCGGCGGAATTTCCAGGGATCCTGGCCGGCCGCATGTGCCAGCTCGTCGATGAAGGATTCGACGAAGAACCCGTGCTGCGAGTGGTCGACCGAGCGCCAGGACCCCGTCCGCACATGGCTGTCGAGCTTGTCGCTGGCGAGGCGGAGATGCGGGATCGCATAGGGCGGCACGGCGGCGTTCTCGTCCGCGTTGCCGATGAAGCGCGCGCTCCACGCGACCGGCCGGCCGGACGCATCGAGCCCGCCTGCGAAGCGGCAGAGCGCCGCCGGCCGGTAGAAATCGTGGCGGATGTCCTCCTCGCGGCTCCAGATCAGCTTGACCGGCAGCGGCGAGGCGGCCTTGGCGACGCGGGCCGCCTGGTCGATGAAATCCATCACGAAGGGCAGCCGCCTGCCGAAGCCACCGCCCGGCATGGCGTTATGCATGGTCACCAGCGACGGGCCGAGGCCGCAGGCCTTGGCCGCCGTGTCGCGAGCATTCAGGGGATCCTGGGTTCCGGCCCAGACCTCGCAGCGTCCGTCGGCGACGCGCACGGTCGCGTTCATCGGCTCCATCGGCGCATGGGCGAGATAGGGTGCGGCATACTCAGCCTCGATGCGCTTCGCCGCCCCGGCCAGCGCCGCGGCTACGTCGCCGGTGTGCGTCAGCGTCGATCCCTCGCCGGTGGACAGGGCGGTGGCGAAGCGGCTGGCGAGGACGGGGCTGTCGACCGCGCCGTTGCCGCCATCGGAGAAGACCGGCTTGAGCGCCCGCAGCCCCTTGAGCGCGCGCCAGTACGAATCGGCCACAACGGCGACCGCATCGTCGAGGCGCACCACCTGTTTGACCCCGGCGACCGCCATCGCCGGCGCTTCGTCGACCGAGACGAGCTTGCCGCCGAAGACCGGCGCCGCCGCGACGGTGGCGTAGAGCAGGCCGGGTACCACCGTGTCGATGCCATAGACGCGGCTGCCGTCAACCTTCGACGGCGTATCGATGCGCGGCAGGGACTTGCCCATGATCCGCCACGCCTCGCGCGGCTTCAGGGGTGGGTTCTCGGGCAGGGGCAGCGATGCCGCCTCGTCCGCCACTGCGCCGAAGGCGAGGCTCCGGTCGGAGGACCGGTGATGGACGGAGGACAGCCGCGCCTCGCACTCGCCCTCGGGCACGCCCCAGCGGCGGGCGGCCGCCTGGATCAACACCGCGCGGGCGGCGGCGCCGGCGACGCGCAGGCCAAGGTCGCCGGTCGCCCGCACGCTCGAGCTGCCGCCCGTGAGCTGCAGCCCGACGAAGCGCGCCAGGCGATAGGTGCCGTAATCGGCCGCGCGCGGCGCCATGGCGGCAATGGCGGGGTCGAAGAAGAACACGCGCACGGGGTAGCCGTTGGCGTATTCGTCGAGCGCCGGCGCCTCGCGCACGCGGACGAGGTTCCAGTCGGCATCGAGCTCATCCGCGGCCATCTGCGCGAGCGCGGTGTGGACCCCCTGCCCCATCTCGCAATGAGGCACGATCACGGTCACGGCGTTATCCGGCGCGATCTCGATCCAGGTCGTGATCTGTGGTGCACCGGATGCAGCCGGCTTGACCGAGATCCGGTTGGGGGCGAAGAGCACGCCGCCGACGCCGATGACGAGTCCGCCGCCGAGCAGGCTGCCGCCGGCGATGAAGGCCCGCCGCGTCCACCTTCCCATCGCCGCCTAGCCCTGGGCCAGCGCGCGGATCGCGCGGCGGATGCGCGGATAGGTGCCGCAGCGACAGATATTGGTGATCTCGCCGTCGATCTCGTCGTCGCTCGGCGCCGGCTTTCGCGCCAGCAGGGCGGCCACGGCCATGATCATCCCCGACTGGCAGTAGCCGCATTGCGGCACCTGGGCGTCGATCCAGGCCTGCTGGATCTTGTGCCGCCCGCCCTCGGGGGCGAGGCCTTCGATGGTCGTGACCGCCTTCCCGCCGAGCGACTCGATCGGTACCGAGCAGGATCGCGTCGCCTCGCCGTCGACATGGACCGTGCAGGCGCCGCAGGCCGCGACGCCGCAGCCGAACTTGGTGCCGGTGAGCCCGAGCGACTCGCGGATCACCCAGAGAAGCGGGGTGTCCGGGTCGACATCGACCGTGGCCTGGCGGCCGTTCACCGAGAGCGTGTACTGCACGGCGCCGGCCTCCCGACTTACCCGCCGTCGGCAGGGGCCGACGGCACCGGCGCGACGATCCGTGTCTCGATGACCAGATCGTGAGCGGGTCCGAGGAGAAGCAGGTGCTCGACATCGTCGCGCCGGATCAGCACGAGGCTCCGGCGACCATCGATCGGCGTCGCCTCCACCACGCCCAGCCGCCGCTTGCCGCCCCG
>DATGFU010000175.1:0-8963 GCA_035308865.1 Allostellaceae bacterium
CGTGCCGCCAAGGAGGTCACCGCCCAGCGCCTCTACATCGAGACCATGGAGCAGGTGCTGCAGAACGCCAACAAGATCGTGATCGACAAGCAGGCGGCGGGGGTCGTGCCCTATCTGCCGCTGACGCCGCCGGGCGGGCAGGCCGGCACCGTAGTCACGGGGCAGAGCCCGAAATGACCCGCGCCCTCACCATCCTCGCCGGCGTCACGGCGCTCTTCGTGATCGTGACGGCCTTCCAGACCTTCTTCATCGTCAATCAGGTCGAGCAAGCGCTGGTCCTGCAGTTCGGCGAGCCGGTCCGCGTGATCCGCGAGCCCGGGCTGCAGATGAAGACGCCGTTCGTCCAGAACGTCGTCTTCTACGACCGCCGCATGCTCGATTTCGAGCCGCCGCCGGAAGAGGTCATCGCGGCGGACCAGAAGCGGCTGATGGTCGATGCCTTCGCGCGCTACAAGATCGTCGACCCGCTGCAGTTCTATCGCGCGGCCGGGACCGAGCAGACCGTCAATCTGCGGCTGGGTGCCACGCTGAACGGCTCGCTGCGGCGGGTGCTGGGCAACGAGCTCCTGAGCAAGCTCCTGTCGCCGGAACGGTCGCGCATCATGACCGAGATCCGTGACGACGTCGCGGGCGAGGCCAAGCCGTTCGGCATCGAGGTGATCGACGTGCGCATCCGGCGGGCCGACCTGCCGAAGGAAAACAGCGAGGCGATCTACAAGCGCATGCAGTCGGAGCGCAAGCGCGAGGCCAATCAGTACCGTGCCGAGGGCAGCGAGGCGGCGCTGGGCATCCGGGCCGACGCGGACAAGCAGGTGACGATCATCCATGCCGACGCCACGCGGCAGGCCCAGGTGCTGCGCGGCGAGGGCGATGCCGAGTCGATCAAGATCTCGGCCGACGCCTACGGGCAGGATCCGGAATTCTTCGCCTTCTACCGGTCGCTGGACGCCTACAAGAAGACACTGGGCGCGGACACGACGATGGTCCTGTCGCCGGACAGCGATTTCTTCCGCTACCTGCAGCATCGGCCGGGCACCAAGGGCGGGCCGTGAGCGATTTCGCGACCGCGCTGGCATTGATAATGGTGATCGAGGGCGTGCTCTACGCCCTCTTCCCTGCGCCGATGAAGCGTGCCGCCATGCTGCTCCTCCGGCAGCCGGAAGGGGCGCTCCGGCTGGGCGGCCTCGGGCTCGCCTGTTTCGGCGTCGCGTGGGTGTGGGCGATCCGCAGCCATTGACCGCGACCTTGCCGCTCGCATACGTGCGGCACTAATATTGCAGTGGCCGGCTTGCGACAGTGCAGAACTGGCCGCTGCGGAAATTTTTCCGTACACTTCGGGCATGAGTGCATCGATGTTGCGTCGTTTCGCGTTTGTCGCGCTTGCGTTGTCCTGGCTGCCGGGAGCGCCGGCCTGGGCGGCGGTGGCAAGCGAGCCCTTCGCCGATCTTGCCGAGAAATTGCTGCCTGCGGTGGTGAACATCTCGTCCAGCCAGACGGTGAAGCCCGACACGCGGCAGGGTCCCGAGGGCGATGACTCGCCTTACGACCAATTCTTCAAGGATTTCTTCGACCACGGCTCGGGCTCGAAGGAGGGCGGCCGCAAGTCGACCTCGCTGGGATCCGGCTTCGTGATCGATCCGGCAGGCTATGTCGTCACCAACAACCACGTGATCGAGGGCGCCGACGAGATCACCGTCATCCTTTCCGACGACACCAATCTCAAGGCGACCGTGGTCGGCCGCGACGAGAAGAGCGACCTGGCACTGCTCAAGGTCTCCGCCGACCATGCGCTGACGGCGGTGCCGTTCGGCGACAGCGACAAGGAGCGTGTCGGCAACTGGGTGCTGGCGGTCGGCAATCCCTATGGGCTCGGCGGCACCGTGACCACCGGCATCCTCTCGGCGCGGGCGCGCGAGATCAATCCCAACGGCGGCCCCTACGACGACTATCTGCAGACCGATGCGCCGATCAACCGCGGCAATTCCGGCGGCCCGCTCTTCAATATGGCGGGCGAGGTGATCGGCATCAACTCGGCGATCTTCTCGCCCTCCGGCGGCTCGATCGGGATCGGCTTCGCGATCCCGTCGGATCTCGCCAGCCATGTCGTGCAGCAGCTGCGCGACTTCGGCCACGTCCGGCGTGGCGATGCCGGGGCGCGGGTGCAGAACATCGACGCCGAGGTGGCGCGCGATCTCGGCCTCGACAAGCCGACAGGCGTGCTGGTCGCGGGCGTCGTTCCCGGCGGCCCGGCCGAGGCGGCGGGAATGCACGCCGGCGATGTGGTGCTGTCGATCGATGGCAAGCCGATCGGCAACGCCAAGCGCTTCGAGCGCGTGGTGATCGACGAGACGATTGACCGCCAGGTGCCGGTCGAGCTGACCCGCGGCAAGGACCGCGAGACGGTCACGCTGAAGATCGCCGAGGCCAAGCCGGCTTCCGGCGAACAGGTCGCCTCCGTGCCCAAGGAGGGCGAGAAGGGCAGCGTGCCCGGCGCGCCGGTGACCGAGCTCGGCCTGACCCTGTCGCTGGCCACGCCGGATCTCAAGGCCAAGTACCAGCTCGACGACAATGCCCAGGTCGTGGTGACCGGGGTCGCCGCCGGCGGGCCTGCCGCCGACAAGGATCTGAAACCCGGCGACGTGGTGGTCGAGGTGGCGCAGGAGGCGGTCAAGGGGCTCGACGACGTGACGCGCAAGATCGATGAGGCCCGCAAGGCCGGGCGGAAGTCGCTGCTGATGCTGATCGACCGCTCCGGCGACCTCCGCTTCGTCGCGGTCAGGCTCGACAAGGGCTAAGGGTTAGCCGTCCCTACCGTCCCTCTTGACCATCCAGCAGCTGGTCCTCGACGAGGCGCTTCGTGCCCCTGGTCCATGAGTCGAGCGTGCCCATGCGAAGCCCGGTGTTGGCATCGGCGACAACCGCGCCGGTATCCGCGTCGCGGACCTGCAGCCGCACCATGTACTCGGTGCGGCTGATCCGCCGCACCACGCCCACCAGGGATTGCGTTGCGCCGAGCTTCCGGGCGATGCCGGCGTCGCAGCCGTTGCACTCGTGCAGCGTGTGCGCCTTCGCCGCCGGCGCGTCGGGTGCGCCGATATCGACTGGCTGGTAGCGCCCCGACTGCGAAAGGAGCTGCCGGACTTCGCCGGTGACCTGGGCGAGCTCGGCGGCATCGGCGGTGGCCGGCGCATCGGCGGCCACGCCGGCGCTATAGTCCTCGAGCTCGAAATCGAAGATGGCGATCCTGGTCGGCGCCGGCGTGGTCGCCGGCGCGGCTGATGCAATGAGTGCGGCGGCCAGCAACGCTGCCGAGATGGGGGATCGCGCAGTTGCCATGGTATCGTCTCCTGTCGCTCGGATGCCTGACGGAGACGATAGGTCGGCTGGATCAGCCGCGAAGCTGAGCGGTTCCCGGACCGGACCGGGAAATTTTCACGTCGTCGCCCGGCATCGCCGGCACGGCTTCCCATGGCGGCGGTTCTGCCGCTCAATGGCGCGGCGCTGGCGGCAAGGGAGCTGCGCCGATGAGAGTGTGGCCTGGGAGTGACCTCAAGTTCCGGCTGACGTTGCGAATCGTTGCCGTGTCGGCGATCTGCCTCGTGGCGACCTCGGCCTATGTTCTCGTCGATGCCGACAGGATCGCGCGCGCCCGCATCGCCACGATCGCCGGGATCACCGCCGACGGCCTGGCGTTGCAGCGCAGCAAGCTCGACTGGGTCAGAGACCTGCCCGCGCCGTTTCCCGATCTGCAGACGATCGCGGCGCCGCTCATGGCACCCGGCCTGTGCATCGCCTATCGTCCCGGCGGCGGGGAGATCGTGCAGCGCTTCTGCGCCGGCGCGCAGGACGATGGTGAAGCGCCCTCCATCTTCTCCGCCCTCTATCGCCGCCTCTTCGATCCCGGCCGCGAGATCGTGCGGCCCGTGCTCTTCCGCGGCGAGACCGTCGGCGAAGCCACGGTCTGGGTCGACCCGGCAACCCTAGCGGCTGAGGCCTGGCAACAGGTCAGCCGCCTCGTCGCCGTGATGACGGTGACGCTGCTGCTGCTCTGTGGTCTGGTCTACGCCGCCCTCGCGCGGGCGCTGCGGCCGACCGTCCTGATCCGAAGCGGGCTTGAGCGGATCGCCGCGGGCGATCTCGCGGCCCGGCTGCCGCCCTTCGACCTGGCGGAGCTCTCGGCGATCCGCGACGTGTTCAACCATCTGGCCGAAAGCCTCCAGTGCACGCTCGACGAGCGCAGCGAGCTGACCCGCCGGCTTGTCGCGCTCCAGGATGACGAGCGGCGGCACCTCGCGCGCGAGCTTCACGACGAGTTCGGGCAGTGCCTGGCGGCCATCCGGGCCCTGGCGGCATCGGCCGGCCAGACGGCTTCGCAAGCGTGTCCGGCTGTCCTTGCCGAGTGCCAGTCCATCGAACGGACCGCGGGCCACATGGCGGAGACGCTGCGGGGCGCGCTCTTCCGGCTACGCCCGCCGGATGTCGACGAACTGGGCCTTGCCGCGAGCCTGGAAGGCCTGGTGGCCGGATGGAACGGCAGAAGCCGGGGCCGCACCCGCTTCGAGATCGAGCTGCACGGCAGCTTCGGGACGTTGCCGGCCGCGTTCGGCGCCAACCTTTACCGCATCGCGCAGGAAGCGATGACCAACGCGGCGAAGCATGCCGACGCGACGAGGGTCGGGCTCCGCCTGGCCATGCACGAGCGCGGCGGAGCGGGCGAGGTCGAGCTGATCGTGCAGGACGACGGGAAGGCCGGCGAGCCGAACTCGGCAGTCCGGCCCGGCATGGGCGTCCTCGGCATGCGCGAGCGCGTGGCATCGCTGGGCGGGCGGCTGAGCTTCGCGCCGGCGGAGATGGGATCGGTCCTGCGCGTGGTTATTCCGGTCGCCGGCGGCGCGGAGCTTGCTGCGTGACCGGCACCGGAATCCTTCTGGTCGACGACCACGCGATCGTGCGCGAAGGTTATCGTGCCGTGCTGCAGAAGCAGCCGGGTTGGCGGATCGTCGCCGAGGCGGAGGACGGGGCGGCAGCCTACCGCCTCTACAAGGCGGCACGGCCCGACCTCGTCATCATGGATCTGACGCTGCCGGGCATCGGCGGTATCGAGGCGATCCGGCGTATCCGGCAATGGGACCCCTCCGCCCGCATCCTGGTCTTCACCATGCACCAGAACGCGGCCTTCGCGGTCCAGGCGATCCGCGCCGGGGCGCGCGGCTACGTCACCAAGACGAGCCCGCCCGATGCGCTGATCCGTGCCGTGCGCGGCGTCCTCGAGGGGCGGCTGTCGCTCAGTCCCGACATCGCGCACGAGCTGGCGCTCGGCCACCTCGCCGAGGAGCCCGTCGCTGCCGACCTGCTGACTCCGCGGGAGTTCGAGGTGCTGCGCCTTTTGCTGGCCGGGCGCACGACAGAGGAGATCGCCGGGCTGCTCCACCTCAGCCCCAAGACCGTCGCCAACCTGCACTACCTCATCAAGAGCAAGCTCGGCGTCGGCTCGGACATCGAGCTGGTCCGGTTGGCGCTGCGCCAAGGGCTGCTGGTAGAGGCAGCCCCTTCGGACTGACGGTCCGCATCTCGGGAATGCGGGCTGTACCGGCATTTCCGAGTTCGGCCGCAAGAAGCGGAGCGCTTGCGGGGAGCCATCGCTCCATACCTCCGGCACCAAACGATCGATGACGGAGACTTGTCATGGACATCCGCTACCTCGCCATGCCGACCGCGACCGCCGAACGGTTTCGCCAGGCCGGCACGGACGATTTCGGCAACCGGCTGCGAGGGATCACCGCCGAGTCCGACCGCGGATATATCTGCCGGCATTGCCTGGGCCAGCCGGGCAAAGGGCGGGAGGCGCTGCTCGGATCCTACAACACAGGCGAGCCCAAGGGCCATTACTGGCAGCCGAGCCCGGTCTTCATCTGCGCCGCGCCCTGCCTCCGGTTCGAACGGGAGAACGAGGTCCCGGCCGAAATCGCCGCCATCCAGCTGGTCAACGCGCGGCCGTACGACGCCGATCACCGGCTGCTCTACGACCTCAACGACACGACGACCGGCGACCGTCTGGGGGCGCTCGTCCGCCGCTGCCTCGAGGATCAACGAACGGCGTTCGTCAACGTCCATACCGGACGGCCGGGCTGCTTCCTCTGCCGGGTCGAGCGGACTTGATCCGGCTCAGGCGTCCACGACGTCGCCGGCGAACTGGAGCGCGTGCAGCCGCGCATAGAGCCCGCCTTCGGCCCTGACGAGATCGTCGTGGCTGCCGCTTTCGATTACCCGTCCCGCATCGAAGACGTGGATCGCGTCGGCATCGCGGATGGTCGAGAGCCGGTGGGCGATCACCAGCGTCGTGCGGCCGTTCATCAGCCGCTTGAGCGCCGCCTGGATCTGGCGCTCGGATTCGGTGTCGAGCGCGCTGGTCGCCTCGTCGAGGAGGAGGATCGGCGCATCCTTCAGGAGCGCCCGCGCGATCGCGATGCGCTGGCGCTGCCCGCCCGACAGGCGGACCCCGCGCTCGCCGACCATCGTCTGGTAGCCCTCGGGCAGCGCGCGGATGAACTCGTCGGCCGCCGCCGCGCGCGCCGCCGCGACGACCGCCGCGTCGTCCGCCTCCGGCCGGCCGTGGCGGATATTGGCGAGGATCGTGTCGTCGAACAGCATCACGTCCTGCCCGACGATCGCCAGAGCGTCGCGCAGGCTTGCCAGCGTCACGTCGCGGACGTCGCTGCCGTTGACCAGCACGCGTCCCGATCCCGCCTCGTAGAAGCGCGGGATCAGGTTGAAGACGGTGCTCTTGCCCGCGCCCGACGGTCCGACCAGCGCCGTGACGCGGCCGGAAGGCGCGGTGAAGTCGAGCCCCGACAGCGCCTCCGTTTCCTCGTCATAGGCGAAGCTCACGCGCTCGAACCGGACCTCGCCGGCAACGCGCGGCAGCACGCCGGCGTCCGCCCGATCGGCGATCGCGGGCTTCCGGTCGAGGAGGGCGAAGATCCGCTCCGCCGCCGCCAGCCCGTCCTGCAGGCCCGGCACCACCTTGCCGATCGAGCGCAGCGGCTGGTAGGCGAGGCCGACCGCGGCGAAGAAGCTGAAGAAGGCGCCGGCCGTGGTCGCGCCCTCGATGACGCGCATACCGCCATAGACGATCACCGCGGCGACCGCGAGCCCGCCGAACGCGTCGATGATCGGCTGCACCGCCGCGCCCATCTGGGCGCTCTTCACGTTGAGGCGGAAGAGCCGGTCGATCACCGCCTCGGCGCGGCGCGCCTCGTGGTCCTCCATGGCGAAGGACTTGATCACGCGGATGCCCTGGAAGCTCTGCGATAGCGTGGTGTTGAGCCTTCCCATCTCGTCCTGGATGCCGCCCGAGACGCGCCGCAGCCGCTTCGCCAGGCGCTGGATCGGCCAAGTGGTGAAGGGTGCCACCGCCAGCGTCACCAGCGTCAGGCGCCAGTCCTGCCCGAACATGACCGCGGCGAGGCAGACCACGCTGAGGCTGTCGCGGCCGATCCCCACCAGCGCGTTCGAGACGGCGCTGCGCATCAGGTTGACGTCGTAAGTGAAGTGCGACACCAGCGTGCCCGAGTGGCGCGACTGCAGCAGCGCCACGTCCTGGCCGAGCATGTGGCGGAAGAGAAGCGACTGGAGGTCCGCCAGCACCCGTTGGCCCACCCAGGCCAGCATCGCGTCCTGGCCGTAGCTGGCGAGGCTGCGGGTCAGGAACACGGCGACCACGGCGACCGCGACCGGCACCAGCATCGCCCGGTTCCTGGCGACGAACACGTCGTCGATGACCGGCTGCAGCAGCCAGGCGATCGCGCCGGTCAGCCCGGCGACCAGCGCCATGCACGCGAGCACGCCGATCATGACCCGCCAGTGCGGCCGTATCGCCAATCCGGCAAGCCTCGCCAGCAGGCGGCGGCGTTGCTCCGAAAACAGCGCGGCATTATGTGTGGCGGATGGCGTCTCGCTCATTCCCGATCCCGTCACCGCGCTTGATAGACGATCCGGTCCCGCCAGGGCTACGGGCTTCGTGCGGCGCGACCCCTCCTCCCGACCCCCTCCCGCAAGGGGAGGGGGAGCTGGGCCGCTGCGTTCCCCCTCCCCTTGCGGGAGGGGGACAGGGGGAGGGGGCGGCTCGCCCCGACCCCCAATGATCGACCTGCCGTCGCTGCCGGCGGCGCCGCCGGCGATGACCGGGTGGGCGCGCGTGCGGGCCGGGCTCGACATGTGGTTCGTCGACCACGGCCTCATCCGCGACATCTACTGCAACTCCCACCGCATCTCGGCCGAGGCCTGGCGCTCGGCCCAGCCCGCGCCGCACCATCTCCGGCGCTGGCGCGACCGCGGCATCCGCACGGTCGTCAATTTGCGCGGCCGGCGCGAGGATTGCGGCTCCTACATCCTCGAGCGCGAGGCCTGCCACGCGCTGGGCCTGTCGCTGGTCGACTTCCCGATCCGCTCGCGCGGCGCGCTCGAGAAGCCGACGCTGCACGCCGCCGCCGAGCTCTTCCCGCGGCTGCGCTACCCGGTGCTGTTCCACTGCAAGTCCGGCGCCGACCGTGCCGGCATGATGGCGACGCTCTACCTCCATCTCCACGAGGGCGTTCCGCTGCGCCAGGCGATGGGCCAGCTCTCGCTGTGGTACGGCCATGTCCGCCAGGCGAAGACCGGCGTCATCGACTACTTCTTCGACCGCTACCTGGCGGCGACACGCGAGCGGAAGATGACGCTTCTGGATTGGGTCGACGCCGAGTACGACCCGGCCGAGCTCGCCGCCTCGTTCCGCGAGAGCGGCTTCGCCCGCTTCATCGTCAACGACATCCTGCGCCGCGAATGAGCGAGACAACGACGGCGGATCTGACGAGCCGCGGCAGCTACCGCCACTGGATCGGCGAGCACATCCGGTTCTGCGACACCGACATGCTCGGCCATGCCAATAACGGCGTCTTCACCACCCTGACCGAGACCGGCCG
>DATGFU010000176.1:0-11175 GCA_035308865.1 Allostellaceae bacterium
TGGCCGCGAAGGCACAGCCGGGGCGACGTAACGTTAGATGTGTCTGACCACTCTGCCGATTACGGCAGCGAGAACACGGTCAGCACGCCGCCGAGCTGGGTGTAGTCGGAGAGCGCCTTGTAGGCACCCACCGCGCCCAGACCGTCGGTGTCCTTGGTCAGGCCGGCCGCCATGCCGATGCCCGCCCAGCCGCCGACACCCGACAGCACCGCGACATACTGCTTGCCCTTGTGCTCGTAGGTCATCACGTTGCCGATGATGCCCGACGGGGTCTTGAACCTGTAGAGTTCCTTGCCCGTCTTGACGTCGACGGCCTTCAGGTAGCCTTCGAGCGTGCCGTAGAACGCCAGCCCGCCCTTGGTCGTGAGCGCGCCGCCCCAGGCCGAGAAGGGTTCCTTGTCCGACCACACGATCTTCCCGTTGCCGGCATCCCAGGCGATGAAGTTGCCGAGGTTGCTCTCGCCGGCCGGCGGGAACATCGACAGCGTGGCGCCGACATAGGGCTGGCCGGCGGTGTACGACACCTTGTACGGCTCGTAATCCATGCAGACGTGGTTCGTCGGCACGTAGAAGTAGCCGGTATCGGGGTCGAACGACGCTGGCTGCTCGTCCTTCGAGCCGAGCGCCGCCGGGCAGATGCCCTTCGAGTTGACGTCGGCGCCGTTGTGCTGGGTCGAGTACTTGTCGACGACCTGCGGACGGCCGGTCGCCATGTCGACATGAGTCGCCCAGTTCACCGCCGGATCGTACTTCTCGGCGACCAGCAGGGCGCCGTTGGTGCGGTCGAGCGTGTAGCCGAAGCCGTTGCGGTCGAAATGCACGAGCGCCTTGGTCGGCTTCCCCTTCACCGGGATGTCGGCCAGGATCATCTCGTTGATGCCGTCATAGTCCCATTCGTCGTGCGGGGTCATCTGGTAGACCCACTTGGCGACGCCGGTATCCGGGTTGCGCGCCCAGATGGTCATCGACCACTTGTTGTCGCCCGGCCGCTGGGTCGGGTTCCAGGTGCTGGGATTGCCCGATCCGTAGTAGAACAGGTTGAGCGCCGCGTCGTAGCTGTACCAGCCCCACGTCGCGCCGCCGCCGATCTTCCACTGGTCGCCTTCCCAGGTCTTCAAGGACGAGTCCTTGCCGATCGGCTTGCCGAGTGAGGTTGTGTTGGCGTCGACCAGGATCTGGTCGTCCGGGCCTTCCGAATAGCCGATCCAGGCCTTCGAGCCGTCCTTGAGGTTGTAGGCGGTAACCCGGCCCTGGACGCCGAACTCGCCGCCCGAGATGCCGACCATGACCTTGTCTTTGACGACCAGCGGGGCCGAGGTCATCGTCTCGCCCTTCTTCGGGTCGCCGTTCTTCACCGACCAGACGACCTTGCCGGTCTTGGCATCGAGCGCCACGACCGTGGCGTCGGCCTGGTCGAGGATGATCTTGCCTTCGCCATAGGCGAGGCCGCGGTTGACCGTGTCGCAGCACATCACCGGAATGACCGTCGGATCCTGCACCGGCTTGTACGACCAGAGGATCCGCCCGTCGTTGTTGAGGTCGAGGGCGAACACGTTGTTCGGGAACGCGGTGTGGACATACATCACGTCGCCGAGGACGAGCGGCTGGCCTTCATGGCCGCGCAGCACGCCGGTCGAGAACGTCCAGGCGGGACGCATATTGGCGACGTTGCCCGCATTGATCTGGTCGAGCGTGCTGTGCCGCTGCGCCCAGTAATCGTGGCTCGGCATGACCCATTGCGCCGGGTCCTGCGACAGTTTCTGCAACTCTTCGTTCGCCAGGGCCGGTGCGGCCAGGACGAGGGTCGAGCACGTGGCGAGCACCAACTGTTTGACGTTCATGAGCAACCTCCCTCCATTTTACGTGATTTCAGAGACCACTGAATTCCGTGTCGGACGCGAGATCCCGAGGCAGACACGCCCACGGACGGTCGCCGGGCGCCGTCGAGTGCCGGTCACAGTCGCGCTCCCGCCGGGACCGGTCAATGCCGACCATCCCGACGCAGGCACCGACATTGGTAGCGTCCGACCTTGCCCGGATGGCCTAGAAGGGCTGTGCGAATCGCGAATGCCTCAAAGAAGCCACATTGTTTACAAGAGTTTACCGATGTTGCGTCGCAATAGTGCGGAGCCGTTGCTCCGACCGGGCGATGCCCCGCACCCCTCTTGCCCGCAACCGAAGATCGCGGCTGGTATAGAACGCCGAATCGGGGCCCGACCCTCGGGTCGGAGCCGTGCGCGCGGGCGCTCGCGACATTCAGGCCTGCCGCATGCGAGCCGGGATCCTCCGGAACTCAACATGAAGAGGTGCGACGACCATGACGATAGCGATCCATCCTGCCGTTGATCACGGTGTTCCCCCGGCCGCGCCCGATTTCGCCGGCGGCACCCTGACCTGCCACTGCGCCCACGACCCGGTGAAGGTCGAGATCTCGAGCCAGTCCGCGCACAACCATGTCTGCGGCTGCACCAAGTGCTGGAAGCCGGATCACGCCCTGTTCTCGCAGATCGCCGTGGCCGGGCGCGACCATGTGAAGGTCGTCGCGCATGCCGAGAAGCTGAAGGTGGTCGACCCGAACGCGGCCATCCAGCGCCATGCCTGCACCGGCTGCGGCGTCCATATGTACGGCCGCATCGAGAACACCAAGCACCCGCTCTACGGCTTCGATTTCATCCACACCGAGCTCTCCTCGGCGCATGGCTGGTCGCCGCCGGGCTTCGCCGCCTTCGTGTCGTCGATCATTGAATCGGGGGCCGACCCTTCCAAGATGGATCAGGTCCGTGCGCGGCTGCGCGAGATCGGGCTCGAGCCGTATGATTGCCTGTCGCCGCCGCTGATGGATTTCCTGGCGACCAAGGCGGCGGAGGCGTCGGGCAAGCTCTACCACGCCTAGTCGCTGGGATCGCAAATGACTGATTCCGCCCACTATTCCGTCATGGCCGGGCTTGTCCCGGCCATCCACGTCGGGCCGTTGCGCTGCTGCTCGACGTGGATGCCCGGAACAAGTCCGGGCATGACGGACAGAGGAGCGGTCGAATCATCCAATTGCAGCACCAGGTACTAATCCGGGTACAGTGCGGGGTCCCGGCCCGCATCGTTGAGATGATCGGATCGACCGCGAGCCTCTCGCGGTCGATCTCGTGTTGAGGAAGGAGAACCGTCATGGATGTCCGCGCCGCCGTCGCCTTCGAAGCCGGCAAGCCGCTTGTGATCGAGACCGTCCAGCTCGAAGGGCCGAAGGCGGGCGAGGTGCTGGTCGAGCTCAAGGCCACCGGCATCTGCCACACCGACAAATACACGCTCTCGGGGGCCGACCCCGAAGGCCTGTTCCCGTCCATTCTCGGCCATGAGGGCGCCGGCATCGTGGTGGATGTCGGACCGGGCGTGACGAGCCTGAAGAAGGGCGACCACGTCATCCCGCTCTACACGCCGGAATGCCGCCAGTGCAAATCGTGCACCAGCCGCAAGACCAATCTCTGCACGTCGATCCGCGCCACCCAGGGCAAGGGCCTGATGCCCGACGGAACCAGCCGGTTCTCGTTCCAGGGCAAGCCGGTGCTGCACTACATGGGCTGCTCGACCTTCTCGAACTACACGGTGATGCCGGAGATCGCGCTGGCGAAGGTCCGCGAGGACGCGCCCTTCGACAAGATCTGCTACATCGGCTGCGGCGGCACCACCGGCATCGGCGCCGTCATCTTCACCGCCAAGGTCGAGCCCGGCGCCAATGTCGTGGTGTTCGGCCTGGGCGGCATCGGCCTCAACGTGATCCAGGGCGCCAAGATGGTGGGCGCCGACAAGATCGTCGGCGTCGACGTGAACCCGGCCCGCGAGCAGATGGCCCGCAAGTTCGGCATGACCCACTTTGTCAATCCGAAAGAAATCCAGGGCGATGTCGTGGCCCATCTGGTCGAGCTGACCGGCGGCGGCGCCGATTACAGCTTCGAATGCGTCGGCAACACCACGCTGATGCGCCAGGCGCTCGAGTGCTGCCACCGCGGCTGGGGCGTCTCGGTGGTCATCGGCGTCGCCGGCGCGGGCCAGGAGATCTCGACCCGGCCGTTCCAGCTGGTCACCGGCCGGGTGTGGAAGGGCACGGCCTTCGGCGGCGCGCGCGGCCGTACCGACGTGCCCAAGATCGTCGACTGGTACATGGACCACAAGATCAACATCGACGACCTGATCACCCACGTCCTGCCGCTCGACCGGATCAACGAGGGCTTCGACCTGATGACCCGCGGCGAATCGATCCGCAGCGTCGTGGTCTATTGATCCGCAGGCATCGGATCAGGCTCCAGGGATCGGCGCCGGCTCAGGTCGGCGCCGATTTCGGCTTGTCGATCTCGCAGCGCCAACGCGAGAACTGCCATTGCGGATGTTCGTTGACGTAGTCGACGGCGACCTTTTGGGCAGTCATCATGCAGGAAACCGGCGTGAGCGGATCCTCGAAGACGGGCCGCTGCTCCATGCAACGAGTCGGATCGGCAACCATGCAGTACACGAGGACCAGTTCAATCATGGCGTGCTCCTGAAATGACGCAAATGATGCGTAAGCAATCCACGGGCCAGCTGATCCGATGTGGGATCTTTGTGGTAACGGTTGCATCCGCCGCCACTGCCGCGGCGGCGACCGATCCGGCGGGCACCCCCCCGCTCAGCCCGGCGCAGATCGCCCTCTTCGAGACGCCGCACCTCCATAACGTGGCACGAACCGAGGCGCTCGAATACCGGTTCGAACGGACCGGTGCGGACGCCTTTCAAGATAAGGTGGTCGCGCGGATCACGGAAATCCATCCCGACGGAACGAAGTTGGTGAGCTTCGACTTCCTCAGCGGCGAGCGCCACGAATTCTATCCCGCGGTCGATCAGTTCGCCGGCAACCCCCTCCTGATGGTGTTCCTTGAACACGACGTGAAGCTGATGAGGCAGCAGCTTGGCATCGCCGCGGCCTATTTCCGCGACCGGGTGCGGCAAGCCCTCGTCGATCAGGCGACCGTCGAGGACACGACCTGGACCCTCGCCGGCAAGTCGGTGAAGGCACGCCGGATCACGGTGAAGCCCTTCCTTCAGGATGCGCGGCTCGCCCAGATCCCGTCCGTGAAGGAGAAGGAATACAGCTTCATCATCTGCGACGAGGCGCCGGGCGAGCTGGTCGAGCTCGGCGTGTCGATGCCGGAAGATGCGAAGACCGGCGCGCCGGCCTTCTCCGAGCGGCTGACCTTCACCGGAGTGAAGCCATGAGGTTTTCCGCTGTCCTTGTCCCGCTGGGCGTGATCGCCGCGACCGCCGCGGCAGCCCAGGCCCATCACCCGAAATACGACTATCCGACCGCGGCGCGGGCCGACTACGTGATCGGCTGCCTCGCCTCCAACGGCTTCAAGCGCGAGATGCTGCAGAAATGCTCGTGCGGCATCGACACGATCGCCGACATGATGAGCTACGATGACTACGACTACGTGAATACCGTGCTCGGCCTGCAGCAGGGCGGACTCGGGGAGCGCGGCGCGGTCTTCAGCAACAATCCCGTCGTGCAGCCCAAGATCGACGCGCTTCACAAGGCCGAGGCCGAGGTCAACCTGCGCTGCAAGTGAGCGGCTCCGCGGCCGCATGATCGGGCGCGAAGACCGCAGCGAACTCGGCCCGGAGTGCCGCGTCCACCTCCGGCATGCCGACAAGGATCCCCTGCGCCGCGAGTGACGTGACGCCGTGCTCGCGGATGCCGCACGGCACGATCCCCGCGAAGCGGCCGAGATCGGGATCGACGTTGAGCGCGACGCCGTGGAAGCTGACCCAGCGGCGGACGCGCACGCCGAGCGCGGCGATCTTGTTCTCCCCGCCGCCGGGTTCCGCGACCCAGATGCCGACCCGGCCCGCCCGCCGCTCCCCCTTGACGTTGAAGCGGGCCAGCGTGCGGATCAGCCACTCCTCGAGATCGCACACGAAGCGCCGCACGTCGCGGCCGCGCGCCGACAGGTCGAGCATGACATAGGCCACGCGCTGTCCGGGCCCGTGATAGGTGTACTGGCCGCCGCGCCCCGTCCGGTAAACCGGCAGCGTGGCCGGGTCGAGCAAATCCGCCGGCTGCGCGCTGGTGCCGGCGGTGTAGAGAGGCGGATGCTCCAGCAGCCACACAAGCTGCGGCGCCGTGCCCGCGCGGATCGACTCGGCCCGCGCCTCCATCTCGGCCACGGCCGCCTCGTAGCCGACCAACTCGTCGGAAATGCGCCATTCGACGGGGAGCATGCCACCTGCATTCCAGGCGGCGGGCGGCGTGTCAAGCCGCCGGATGCCCGCTTACCCCCGCCCCGGCGGCATTGAACCGCGCGCGATGATCGGGCAAGTTGCGGTCTCCTTCGACCCGTGTGCGGCCTTGCGGCGCACCCTGCACCGCAAGGTGGCCACACCGAGATTATCGCTGCGGGTTCGGCAGCGTCCCGGCTGGAACCTCGCTCCTGGTGACTGCAACTCACACATGAAGATCACGCGACGCCGCTTCATCGCCTCCGCCGCCGCCACCTCGCTGGCCGTGCCGCAAGCCATTTCCCTGGCGCAGCAGGGGGCGGGCTTTTCCTTCGAGACGGTGAAGGACAAGGCGGCCGACCTGGCCAAGCGGCCTTTCGCGGACGACAGCCCGGCGCTGCCCGGTCCGCTCCGCGGCCTCGACTACAATCATTTCCGGATGATCAACTTCCGGCCCGAGCGGGCGCTGTGGCGCGATTCCGGCCTGTTTCAGGTCGAGCTCTTTCATCGCGGCTTCGCCTATGACCGCAAGGTGACGATCAACACGGTCGAGAACGGGCAGGTCGCCGAGATCGCCTATTCTCCCGACCTGTTCGACTATCGCCAGAACGACTTCAGGACGGATTTCGGCCCCGATCTCGGCTTCTCGGGGTTCCGCCTGCATTTCCCGCTGAACCGCGGCGACTATTTCGACGAGTTCGCTGTCTTCCAGGGCGCCTCCTATTACCGGCTGATCGGGCGCGGGCAGCAATACGGGCTGTCGGCGCGCGGCCTCGCCATCAACACGGCCGGCCCGCAGGGCGAGGAGTTCCCGTTCTTCAAGGAATTCTGGCTGGAACGGCCGCCGGCGACGACGACCTGGACGGTGGTCTACGCGCTGCTCGACAGCCCCAGCACGACCGGCGCGTACAAGTTCGTGCTGCTGCCCGATGCCGAGACGCTGGCCCGGGTCGAACTGACCCTGTTCCCCCGCGCCGACATCAAGAAGCTGGGCGTGGCGCCCCTCACCTCGATGTTCCTCCACGGCAAGCCCGGCAACCGCGTGTTCAACGACCTCCGGCCCGAAGTGCACGATTCGGACGGGCTGCTGCTGCATACCGGCAGCGGCGAATGGCTGTGGCGGCCGGTGCTCGATCCCCGCACGCTGCAGGTCGGCCGCTTCGCCGATGCCGGGCCGAAGGGGTTCGGGCTGATGCAGCGTGAACGCGATTTCCGGGCCTACGAGGATCTGGAGTCGAACTACCAGCTCCGCCCGTCGGCCTGGATCGAGCCGGACGGCGACTGGGGCCGCGGCGGCGTCGAGCTGGTCGAGATCCCGAGCGATGAGGAGATCAACGACAACATCGTGTCCTACTGGGTGCCGGATACGCCCGTGAAGGCGGCCGAGGCGGTCAGCTTCGCCTATCACATGCGGATGATGACCCGCGACGTGACCGTGCCGCCGACCGGGCGCACCTGGGCCACGCGCGTCGCCCCGCTGAAACCTGTCGAGGCGGGCAAGGAGGACCGCAAGGGCCCCTGGCGCTTCTGGGTCGACTTCAACGGCGGGGACATCGCGACCTTGGGCGCCGGATTGCCGATCGACGCCGTGTTCAGCACGACCTCGGGCAAGATCGACGACGTCAACAGCGAGAAGCAGGGCGAAGGCTGGCGGGCGGTCTTCACCTTCACGCCCGAATCGGGGAACGATGCCGACCTGCGTGGCTTCCTGGCCTTGCGCGGCGCCCCCCTGACCGAGACCTGGCTCTATCACTGGTCAGGGTCGTGAAATAAATAGACGCGTGTGCCGTTGTTGCGGCGCAGCACGAGGAGCATCTAGGCGGAATGCCCCAGCCTCCGCACCTGGAGATCGGTATCATCGTCCGGCGCACGATCTTCTTCGTGCTGTCGCTGGCGACCAGCATCGTCGCCGCCTCGCTGATGGCGCAGGTGATGAGCGCCAACGGGCTGAGCCTGATCGGGCTGGCGGTGCTGGTCCTGTTCGTCGCGAGCTTCACCTGGCTGGCGCAGAGCTTCTGGACCGCGGTGATGGGATTTGTCGTGCGCGTGATCGGCGGCGATCCGGTCGGGCTCCATGTCACGCCCGAGCAGCCGCTGCGCGAACGCACCGCCGTGGTCATGCCGATCTACAACGAGGACACGGAGCGCGTCGCAGCCGGGCTCGACTCGCTTCTGGCGGGCCTCGCCGACACCGGCATGGGCGAGCATTTCGACGTCTTCATCCTCAGCGACACGACGAAGGATGCGATCGGCGCCCGCGAGCTCGAAGCCGTTGCGGCTCTGCGCACGGCCCATCCCGGCCCGTCGCGGCTTTACTATCGCCGCCGCGAGCGCAATATCGGCCGCAAGGCCGGCAACATCGAGGATTTCGTCCGGCGCTGGGGTTCGGCCTATGCGCACATGCTGGTGCTAGATGCCGACAGCGTGATGTCGGGCAAGACCATCGTGCGCCTGGCACAGCTCATGGAAGCGCATCCCGATTCCGGGATCATCCAGACCGTCGCCATGCCGGTGAACCGCGAGACGCCGTTCGCCCGCATCCTGCAGTTCGCAAGCCGGCTCTACGGGCCGGTGACCTCGTCGGGCCTCGCCTTCTGGACCAGCCGCACCGGCAATTATTACGGTCACAACGCGATCATCCGGCTGACCGCCTTCGCCGAGAATTGCGGCCTGCCGGTGCTGCCGGGCGCGGCGCCGCTGGGCGGCGAGATCCTGAGCCACGACTTCGTCGAGGCCGCCCTGATGCGCCGCGCCGGCTACAAGGTGTTCATCGTGCCGGAGCTCGACGGCTCCTACGAGGAGATGCCGGCGAACCTGATCGACTACGCCAAGCGCGACCGCCGCTGGTGCCAGGGCAACATGCAGCACGGGCGGCTGCTCGGCGTCGAAGGGCTGAGCATGATCAGCCGGCTGCATCTTTTCATGGGTGTCACCTCGTACCTGACCTCGCCGCTCTGGCTGCTGCTGCTGATCTGCAGCACCGCCGATGCGATGCAGCGGGCGATCGTCGGGACAGTCTATTTCAAGCCGGGCTTCAACCTCTTCCCGACCTGGCCGGTGGCGACTGACTTTCAGATTGGGCTCTTGCTGGCCATCACCCTTGCCTCGCTCTTCCTGCCGAAGGTGATGGGGCTGCTGCTGGTGGTGTTCAGCAGCCGGGCGCGGCGGTCCTATGGCGGGCTCTGGCGGCTGCTCGCCAGCGTGCTGCTCGAGACCGTGTTCTCGACGCTGCTGGCGCCGGTGATGATGCTGTTCCAGACCCTCTTCGTCGTCTCGACGCTGATCGGCCGCAGCGTCTCCTGGGACGCGCAGCCGCGCGACGACCGTGGCCTCTCCTGGCGCGAGGGCATCGTCCGCCATGTCGGCCAGTCGATCTTCGGCCTGATCTGGGCGGGGGCGGTGCTGTGGGTGGCGCCGGACTTCTTCTGGTGGCTGACGCCGGTGATCTTCGGCCTGCTTCTCGCCATCCCGCTTTCGGTGTGGTCGAGCCGGTCCGCTCTCGGGCTGTGGCTGAAACGGCATGGGCTGTTCCTCACGCCGGAGGAGACCGATCCGCCGGTCGAACTGCGCCGGCTGCGCGAGGCCGAGGCGCGCGGCGGCTGGACGCCGGGCGCCAAGCCGGCGGTCGCTACGCCGCTGGTGCCGCCGGAAGCCGGCCTCGAGATGCACGCCATGCAATGGCCGGACGAGCAGCCGCGCGAAGCGGCGCTCGCCAGCGGCGGGTGACGAAGACCGAGGCGCAGCGCCACCCCCACCCCGGCCCTCCCCCGCTGCCGCGGGAGAGGGAGGAACGAGCCCTCTCCCGCTTGCGGGGGAGGGTTGGGTGGGGGTGGCTATGCGGGATTCGGCATCCGGAGTAAGAAGGGTAGTCCCGCCGCAAGGGAACCCCCTATGTTCACCGTCTACGGCGATCGCGAATCCGGCAATTGCTACAAGGTTTTGCTCGTCCTGCATCTGCTCGGGATCGAGCATCGCTGGGCGCATGTCGACATTCTGGTGGGCGAGACGCGGCGACCCGAATTCCTGGCGATGAACCCGAACGGTCGGATACCGCTGTTGACCATCGAGCCGGGTGTGCATCTCGCCGAATCCAACGCGATCATGACCTATCTCGCCGCAGGCTCGCCGCTGCTGCCGGACGACCGGCTGCTGAAGGCGCAGGTGCTGCAGTGGATGTTCTTCGAGCAGTACAATCACGAGCCCAATATCGCGACCTCGCGATACTATCTCCACTTCCTCAAGGATCCGGAGGGCAAGCGGGCGGAGCTGGAGCGGCGGCGCGCGCCGGGGTTGGCCGCGCTCGGCGTCATGGAGGGACATCTCGCGCAGCGCCCGTATTTCGTCGGCGACCGGCTGACGCTCGCCGACATAGCGCTCTTCGGCTATACTCACGTTGCCGACGAGGGCGGTTTCGACCTCGAGCCCTTCCCGGCGATCCGGGCATGGCTCGACAGAGTCAAGGATCGGCCGGGCTTCGTTCCGATGCGTGCGTGAATACCGCATCGCGCGCGGCATCGAACGGCAGTATTTTCCGGCCGCCGCCAAGAGCGGCCCAAATGTGCGGTTGCGGGATCCGGACGTCATAATGCTGAAGAGACTTGGTGTTGCGCTGGCGGTGTTGTTGGCTGCCGGCGCCGGATATTTCCTTGGTGCCGCACCCAAGGGCGGCGGCAGCAGCGCCCCGCGCACCGTCGCGGGCGGCGGCCCCGGCAGCAATCCTGCGAGCAACGCCGCCTCGTGGCGCGACCTCAATCCCGGCGCGCCGGTGCCGGTGGTCGCCGGCGCGGTCGAGCGCAAGGACGTGCCGGTCTATCGCACCGGCCTCGGCACGGTCGTGGCGTTCAACACCGTGCAGGTGAAGGCGCGCGAGGACGGGCAGATCACCGACATCCGCTTCAAGGAGGGCCAGGAGGTCAAGGCCGGCGACGTGCTGGC
>DATGFU010000177.1:0-13885 GCA_035308865.1 Allostellaceae bacterium
ATGTGCCCACTCCCGGAGCCCGACCGGGATCATACTTGGCAGCGGCGCAAAATGCTGCTGCGGGGTGCACTCGCGTTCTCCATTCTGTTCTCGGAAGGTCGAACTCCGTCCCGACGACCCCCACCCTGCCCTCCCCCGCAAGCTGGAGAGGGTTCTTCGACTTCTATCCCTGCGCCCAGGGAAGCCCGTCGTGCTTCCAGCCGGCGACGGTGCCGCGGTGGCGCGCGCCGTCATGCGGGCCTTCGAACCCGTCGGCGACGTTGTAGGCGTTGCGCCAGCCCTTCTGGGTCAGGAGCTGGGCCGCCGAGCGGCTGCGCGCGCCGGAGCGGCAGATGAGGTAGACGTGCTGGTCCGGCTCGACCCCGGCTGCGGCGACCTCCTCCGCGAAGCTCGGATTGACCGCCCCCTCCGGCCAGGTCTGCCACTGGACCCGCACCACCGGCTTCCCCAGCGAGGACAAATCCGGCAGGCCGACATAGTTCCATTCCGCCTGCGTCCGCACGTCGACGAGCACGGCGCGCGGATCCTCTTCGAGCGCCTTCCACGTGGCCGTCACGGAGACATCGCCGGCATAGGTCTGGGTCATCGGTTCCTCCACAGGTCAGGCTGCCGCCCGCGCGGCGTCGAGCGCGCGGCCGAGATCGCGTTCGAGGTCACGCAGGCTTTCGAGACCGATCGACAGACGGACCAGCCCATCGGTAATTCCGGCGGCTTCACGATCGGGACCCGAAAGCGTGCGGTGCGTTGTCGTCGCCGGGTGGGTGGCGAGGGATTTGTTGTCGCCGAGATTGTTCGAGATATCGACCAGCTCCAGCGCGTTGAGGAAAGCGAAGGCCGTCGCCTTCGAGCCGACGTCGAACGAGACCAGCGTCCCGCCGGTGCGCATCTGGCGCCGCGCCAGCGCGTGCTGCGGGAAGCTTTCGAGGAAGGGATAGAGCACCCGCCGCACCGCGCCATGCGCCTCCAGCGCGCGGGCGACGCCCAGTGCGTTCTCGCTCGCCTTCCCGACGCGCAGCGCCAGCGTCTCCAGCCCCTTCACCAGCACCCAGGCGTTGAACGGGCTGAGCGCGGGGCCGGTATGGCGGAGGAAGGGCTGGAACTCCTTCTGCAGCCACTCCGCCTTGGCGAGGATCGCGCCGCCGAGGCAGCGGCCGTGGCCGTCGATATGCTTGGTGGCGGAGTAGATCACGACATCGGCGCCGAGCTGGGTCGGGATCTGGACGATCGGGCTCGCCAGCGCGTTATCCACCACGAGGCGGACGCCGGCCGCATGCGCCACCTCGGCAACGGCCGCGATATCGATCAGCGCCAGCGTCGGATTGGCCGGGGATTCGAGGAAGAAAGCCTTGGTGTTGGGCCGCACCGCATGCGCCCAGGCATGCAGATCCTCGCCGTCGACCAGCGTCGTCTCGATGCCGAAGCGCGGCAGCAGAGTCTGCACGATGGTGACGCAGGACCCGAACAGCACGCGGCTCGCCACCAGATGGTCGCCGGCCTTGAGATGCGCCAGCAGCCCGGCCCACACCGCCGCCATGCCGCTGGCGGTGCCGTAGCAGGCCTCGGCGCCTTCGAGCGCGGCCAGACGCTGCTCGAACATGCGGATCGTGGGATTGCCGTAGCGCGAGTAGATGAAGCCCGGCTCGTCGCCCTTGAAGCGCGCTTCCGCGGCCTCGGCACTGTCGTAGACGAAGCCCGAGGAGAGATAGAGCGCCTCGGCCGTTTCGCCGAAGGGCGAGCGGTCGAGGCCGCCACGGACCAGCAGGGTTTCGGGATCGAGATCGGTCAACGGCATCTCCGGCCACACAGGGTGCCGGCCGGAGGATCGAAACGCTGGGTTGATTGCGTTCCGACCTTTTAGCGTTTGTTTAACGTGGTCGCAAGCCGGCCGGCTCAAATCACCACGGAACGAGGTCTATCTAACGCGCATGCCGCGGGATCGCAAGCCTTGGCCGCCTCGGGGTCCTTCGTCAGTTTGAGCTTTGACGCGCCGGCTCGGATGTCGCCTGAGGCGTGCTGAGAAAAGGCAGAACGTGGCGACCGGCAAGTGAAACCGCCAGCACCGCAATAAGCCCGACGATTAGCGAAGCCATCAGTATCCAGGTATTCACGATCCCGTCGCGCTTAAATCCTCGCTCCATGCGATCCCGTCACGGCTTCGCTGGCGTCCCGTAAGCCCCCGCCGGCATCGGGATGACGAGGTTGGGGCCGCCGCTGCCGCCGCTGACGATCTGCGGCGTGCGGCCGTCCCAGTTCAGCGCCGCCTTGGCCTGCATGTACTGGATGTACTTGTCGGGCGAGCCGAACGGCTTGATCTGCGAGGTGAGGTTCGCCTCCGTGCCCTCGCCTTCGAGCGTCAGCCTCGTCTTGGCGGCCTCGGCCTCCAGCCGCACCGATTCCGCACGGCCGCGGGCCGCCTCGATCGCGGAATCCGCCTGGCCCTTCGCGGAGATGACGATCTGATCGGCCTCGAACTGCCTGGTCCGCTTGGTATTCTCGGCGGCGACCGCGTCGTTCTTGGCCTTCACCGCGCGCTCGTTCGATTCCATGAAGGCGGCGGACGGCGTGATCCCGACGATCTGCAGGCTGTGCGGCTCGATGCCGAACAGGTCCCTCACGGAATCGGAGATCGATTTCTCGATGCTTTCCTGGATTTCCGTGCGGTTGGCATTGACCGAGACCATGTTCTGGCCGGCGAAGATGCGGGCCGCGCGGTCCTTGGCGACGGCCAGGACCTGATCCTCGATGTCGGTGTTCCCGGCCCGGCCGATCTCGTAGAGGATGTGGTTCACCTTGTTCTCGGGCGTCGTGTAGTTGAAGTTCATCTCCAGCGTCACCTTCTGGTTGTCCACCGTGGTGACGTCGAAGGGCGGGATGCGCAGCGTGGTCAGGCTGACCTGGAGCTCGTCGACATGGTCGATCAGCGGCAGCTTGAAATGCAGGCCCGGCTCGACCGGCTTCTGGTACTGCACCACGCCGAGGCGGCGGACGTTGCCGCGGTCGGTCGGCGTGATGACGTACCAGCTGCCATACGCCAGGAAGAACAGGACGACCGCGGCGACGACGATCCAGATGCGTCGCATCAGGCCCGCCCGAAGCGCGCGAGGATCGGGAAAGCGAGAATGCTCGATCTGGGTCATGTTGCCCCCGTGCCCATCGGGGCCTCGTCGAGAACCCGCTCGTTCTCATGCGGCCCCGGCAGAATTATACCGGAGGTAGAGACGCCTCGCTATGCCCCATACTGGATCGCCACGACCTCCAGCGATTCAGGCCCGCCGGGCGTCCGCACCTCGACCACGTCGCCGGCGCGGGATTTCATCAGCGCGCGGGCGACCGGCGAGATCCAGCTGACCTTGCCGTGATCGAGATCGGCCTCGTCGATGCCGACGATGCGGATCGTGTGCTCGCTGTCGTCCTCGCGCGCATAGGTCACGGTGGCGCCGAAGAAGACCTGGTCGCGGTTCCGCTGTTCGTCAGGATCGACCACCCTGGCCGCCTCGATCCGCTTGCCGAGGAAGCGGATGCGCCGGTCGATCTCGCGCAGCCGGCGCTTGCCGTAGATGTAGTCGCCGTTCTCCGAGCGGTCGCCGTTGCCGGCGGCCCAGGACACGATCTCGACGATCTTGGGCCGTTCGTCGCGCAGCAGCGCCTGCAGCTCGTCCCGCAGCGCCTGGTACCCTTCCGGCGTGATGTAGTTGGGCGTGCCGGCCGGGAGATCGCCCGGCTCGTCCGGCAGCTCCTCTTCGGTCTCGGTTTCCTTGGTGAAGGCCTTGCTCAATCGACGACGTCCCTGTTCGTGAAGCTTGTAAGACTATCAGCCGGAATCGGCGCTGGCAAAGCGGCGCCGAGATTCGGTTTGACTCACGGGCGGCCTCCAATATCTTGGCGGCCCGCCGGAGCCTGCGGCGCTGCCGCTCAGGGGAGGACAGTCCGATGGCGAAGTGGAAGCATCCCGAGACGCTCGCCCTCCATGCCGGCCATCGCCGCGATTCTGCGACCAACGCGGTCGCGGTACCCATCTATCAAACGACCTCCTATCAATTCGACGACACCGGCCATGCGGCGCGGCTGTTCGGGCTCCAGGAGCTCGGCAACATCTACACGCGGATCATGAATCCGACCCAGGCGGTGCTGGAGGAGCGGCTGGCCGCGCTGGAAGGCGGCGTCGCGGCGCTGGCGCTGGCCTCGGGCCAGGCGGCGGAGACGCTCGCGATCCTCAACATCGCGTCGAGCGGCGACAATTTCGTCAGCGCGACCGATCTCTACGGCGGCACCTGGAACCTCTTCGCCAACACCTTCCGGCAGATGGGGATCGAGGCGCGGTTCGTCGATCCCGCCGACCCGGAAGCCTTCGTGCGCGCGACCGACGACAGGACGCGCTGCTGGTTCGCCGAGACCCTGCCCAATCCCAAGCTCCGCGTCTTTCCGATCGCCGAGGTCGCCGCGCTCGGCCGCAAGCTCGGCGTGCCGCTGATCCTCGACAACACGGCCTCGCCCATCCTGTGCCGTCCCTTCGACCACGGTGCGGCAGTGATCGTGCATTCCACGACCAAATACATCGGCGGCCACGGCACCTCGATCGGCGGCGTCATCATCGACGGCGGCAATTTCGACTGGGAGGGCAACGCCGCCCGTTTCCCGCTGCTGAACCAGCCCGATCCCAGTTACGGCGGTGCGGTCTGGACCCAGGCTGTGAAGCCGCTGGGGCCGATCGCCTATATCCTGAAGGCCCGTGTGACCCTGTTGCGCGACATGGGACCGGCGGTCAGCCCGTTCAACGCCTTCCAGTTCATCCAGGGGGTCGAGACCCTGCCGCTGCGGATGAAGGCGCATGTCGCCAATGCCAAGGCGGTGGCCGAGTTCCTCGCCGTCCATCCCAAGGTCGACCGGGTGATCTACCCGAGCTTCCAGCGCGGCGAGGATCTGCGGCGGGCCAACACCTACCTCCACGGCGGCTATGGCGGGCTGGTGGGGTTCGAGCTCGACGGCGGGATCGACGCCGGCAAGCGATTCATCGACTCGCTGGAGCTGTTCTACCACGTCGCGAATATCGGCGACGTGCGCAGCCTCGCCATCCACCCCGCCTCGACCACGCATTCCCAGCTTTCGCCCGAGGACCGGCTGCGCACCGGCGTCACCGACGGCTATGTCCGGCTCTCGGTGGGGATCGAGCATATCGACGACATTCTCGCCGACCTCACGCAGGCGCTCGCCAAGGCCTGAGCCGCAGCAGCCTGCCATCTTGGCCGGGGTCAGCTTTTCGCTCGCCGTCAGGAAATGCGCCGCGACGACGGTGAAGATCGGCGTCGTCGCATTGAGGATGGAGGCGAGCCCGCTCGCTATCCGTGTTTCGCCGTACACGATCAAAGTGAACGGCACGACGTTGTTCAGCAGGCCCATCAGCGCGAACCGGCCCCATAGCCGCGGCGAGCCCGGCATCGGATCCCGCCGGAGCAGAAGCCACAAATTGAGGATCGCCGCGGCGAGCCCGACCCGGCCGAGGACCACGGTCAGCGGCGGCAGCTCGGCCACCAGCACCTTGAAGAAGAAGAACGAACCGCCCCACAGCGCGGCCAGCGCCAGCAGCATGGCCCATTCCCTGCCGCCCATCGCCTGCTGCCGTGCCGCGTCGCCCATGTCTTTGTCTTTCCGGGAATTTCCTTGAGACCATGAGGGCCCTTGCCGGTCTCCGCACTCCGGAACTTGCGCGTTGCCTCATCCGCCATAGCGTCAGCGCTTCTGGCATGTTGACTATAGTCCAGTGACTCTATAGGGTTTTTTCCGAGCCGGGTGCACCAACGAGGTCTCTTCATGAGATTTGCCGCCCTCACGGCCCTCGCCGCCCTGCTCTTCGCGGCCGGGTCCGCGTCTGCCGAGACCACGATCCTCAACGTGAGCTACGACCCGACACGCGAGCTCTACGCGGAGATCAATCAGCTCTTCGCTGCAAAGTGGAAGAAGGATACCGGCGAGGACGTAGCGGTCCGCGCCTCTCACGGCGGCTCGGGTGCGCAGGCGCGGGCGGTGATCGACGGGCTCGACGCCGATGTCGTGACGCTCGGCCTCGCCGGCGACATCGATGCCATCGCCGCGAAGAGCAAGCTGATCCCGGCCGACTGGCAGGCACGGCTGCCCAACAACTCGACGCCCTACACCTCGACCATCGTGTTCCTGGTGCGCAAGGGCAATCCCAAGCAGATCCATGATTGGCCCGACCTGCTGAAGGCCGGCGTCGCGGTCATCACGCCCAATCCCAAGACCTCGGGTGGCGCCCGCTGGAACTTCCTCGCCGCCTGGAGCTATGCGCTGGCGGCGAACGACAAGAGCGAGGACAAGGCGCGCAGCTTCGTCGAGGAGCTCTACAAGCACGTGCCGGTGCTGGACACCGGCGCCCGCGGCTCGACCATAACCTTCACCGAGCGGCACCAGGGCGACGTGCTGCTCGCCTGGGAGAACGAGGCGTTCCTGGCGGTTCAGCAGATGCCGCAGGAAGGCTACGAGATCGTGACACCGTCGCTCAGCGTGCTCGCCGAGCCGCCGGTTTCGGTGGTTGACGGCGTCGTCGATCGCCGCGGCACGCGCAAGGTCGCCGAGGCCTATCTCCGCTTCCTCTACACGCCGGAAGCTCAGGATGTCGCGGCGAAGGACGGGTATCGTCCCAGCCTCGCGGACGTGGCCTCCCGCTACGCGACGAAGTTCCCGAAGCTGAAGCTGGTCTCGATCGCCGAGTTCGGCGGCTGGTCGGTGGCCCAGCCGAAATTCTTCGGCGACGGCGGCGTGTTCGACCAGATCTACCATCCGGGAGGCTGAGCGGCGGGTGGCGATGCATCCGCCGCAATCGCGATGAGCGTCATCCCGCTGTTCCCGCGCGTGCCGCATCTCGGGACGCTGCCCGGGTTTCGCCGGACGCTCGGCTTCACCGTCGCCTATGTGTCGCTGCTCGTGCTCCTGCCGCTGGCGGCGCTGGTCCTGCGGGCGTCGGGGATCGGCTGGGCGGGGCTCGCCCACGTCGTCGCGGATCACCGCGTCCTTGCCGCTTTCCGTGTCAGCTTCGGGATCGCGGCCGCCGCGGCGGTGTTCGACGCGGCCCTCGGCCTGCTCGTCGCCTGGGTGCTGGTGCGTTATCGGTTCCCGGGCCGACGCCTGTTCGATGCGCTGGTCGACCTGCCGATCGCGCTGCCGACCGCGGTGGCGGGCATCACCCTCACCGAGCTTTACGCACCGAACGGCTGGCTCGGCGGACCGCTTGCCGCACTCGGCATCAAGGTCGCGTTCGGACCGCTCGGCATCTTCGTGGCGCTCGCCTTCATCGGCCTGCCCTTCGTCGTGCGTTCCGTCGAGCCGGTGCTGGCCGACCTGCCGAAGGACATCGAGGAGGCCGCGGAAACGCTTGGCGCCAGCCCCTGGCAGATCTTTCGCCGCGTGATCCTGCCGCCCCTGGCGCCGGCCCTGATGACCGGCCTCACCCTCGCCTTCGGCCGCGGTATCGGCGAGTACGGCTCGGTCATCTTCATTGCCGGAAACATGCCGGGGCTGAGCGAGATCGTGCCGCTGCTGATCGTGATCAAGCTCGAGCAGTACGACTACATGGGCGCCGCTGTGCTGGGCACGCTGATGCTGGCCGCCTCCTTCCTCATCATGCTGGCGATCAACGCCATCCAGAACTGGAGCCACGCGCGCCTTGGCCACTAGATCGACGCTGTCGCCGGCACGCATCGCCCTGATCATCGCCGCGACGGCGGTGCTGGCGGTGTTTCTGGTGCTGCCGCTCGCGCTCATCTTCGTGCGTGCGCTGGGTGGCGGCATCGGCGTCGCGCTGGCGGCGCTCGGCGAGCCGGATGCGCTGGCGGCGATCCGGCTGACCCTGACAGTCGCCGCGATCGCAGTGCCGCTCAATCTCGCCTTCGGGCTTGCCGCGGCCTGGGCGCTCGCCAAGTTCGACTTCCGCGGCAAGAGCCTGATCATCACCTTCGTCGACCTGCCCTTCGCGGTGTCGCCGGTTGTTTCGGGCCTGATCTACGTGCTGGTCTTCGGCCTGCAGGGGCTGCTGGGGCCGTGGCTGCAGGCGCATGGCGTCAGGATCGTCTTCGCCGTGCCGGGGATCGTGCTGGCGACGATCTTCGTCACCCTCCCCTTCGTCGCCCGCGAGCTCATCCCGCTGATGCAGGCCCAGGGCAAGCGCGAGGAAGAGGCCGCCTTCGTGCTGGGCGCCTCGGGCTGGCAGATCTTCTGGCACGTGACCCTGCCCAACATCCGCTGGGGCCTGCTTTACGGCGTGCTCCTGTGCAATGCCCGCGCCATGGGCGAATTCGGCGCGGTCTCGGTCGTGTCCGGCCATATCCGCGGCCTGACCGACACGCTGCCGCTCCATATCGAGGTGCTCTACAATGAGTACAATCTCCCCGCCGCCTTCAGTGTCGCCGGACTTCTCGCCCTCCTCGCGCTGGTCACGCTGGTCGCCAAAAGCCTCCTCGAGTGGCGGCTCCGCGGCGAGTACCAGGCCGCGGGTGGATAGCGGGCACGGCACCGCCATCGCGCTGGACGGCATCACCTGCCGGTTCGGCAGCACGCCGGCGGTCGATCGGGTCGATCTTGCGATCGAGGCAGGGGAGTTCGTGGCACTGCTCGGGCCGTCCGGCTCGGGCAAGACGACGCTGCTGCGGGTGCTCGCCGGGCTCGAGGTCCCGGAATCAGGCCGCGTGCGGATCGGCGGCGAGGATGCATTGACCATCCCGCCCAACCGCCGTCGCATCGGTTTCGTGTTCCAGAACTACGCGCTGTTCCGGCACATGACGGTGGCGCGCAACATCGCCTTCGGGCTGGACGTGCGGCCCGCGCGCGACCGCCCGGCGCGGCAGGACATCGCCCGCCGGGTCGACGAGCTGCTGGAGCTGGTGCAGCTGCCGGGATACGGCAAGCGATATCCGATGCAGCTGTCGGGCGGGCAGCAGCAGCGCGTGGCGCTGGCCCGCGCGCTCGCCATCGAGCCGAAGATCCTCCTCCTCGACGAACCCTTCGGTGCGCTGGATACCAAGGTCCGCACCGAGCTGAGGGTCTGGCTCAAGGCGCTGCATCGCCGCCTCGGCATTACCGCCGTGTTCGTGACGCACGACCAGCACGAGGCGCTGGAGCTCGCCAACCGCGTCGTCGTCATGCGTTCGGGCCGGATCGAGCAGGTGGGCACGCCCGCCGAGATCTATGCGCAGCCGGCCAACGAGTTCGTCTACGGCTTCCTGGGCGAAGCGAACCGCGTGCGCTGCCTCGTCGAGAACGGCACCGCGACGCTCGACGGCCAGGTTCTGGGATCGGCGCCCGGACTGCCCACCGGCTTCGCCCATGCATGGTTCCGGCCCGAGGATGTGGAATTCCAGGCCGCTGGTCGAGGCATCGACAGCATCGTGGTCGATATTTCGATCGTCGGATCCGAGGCGCGGATCCAGTTCGAACACGATGGCGCAACGCTGAGCGCCAAGCTCGGCTCGGGCTCGCTGCCGGGGCTGGGGTTGCGCATCGGCGACCGACTCTCCTGGCGGCCGCGCGCGGCGAGTATCTACCCGATCGGTTGACGCTATTGCTTCAGCAGATCAAGCAGATATCCGTCGATCCTGCCATCGCGTGGCAAACCGTTGGCGGCCTGGAAGACCTTGATCGCGTTGAGCGTATAGACGTCGAGCTTGCCCGTCACGTCGACGTCGTAGCCCCGGTCCTTGAGCTTCTGCTGGACCGCCCGGATCGTCGCGGTGTCGGGGACGGCGCCGTCTTGCGGCGGACTGGGGCCGTTGCCGGGCGGCACGGCATTCGGCGGGGCCGTCGCGTCGCCCGGTGGCGGGAGCGCGGCGTCGGCCGGCGGCTGAGCATCATTCGGCGCCGCGGCACCCGTATCGGGCGGCAGGGGTTCTCCTGGCGGATGGAGCATGGTCGGAGCGGAATTCGGCGGAGCCTCGGGCGCCGGCTCGGGAGCCGCCGGGGCGGGAGGCTGCTGGCGGCCCGCGAAGACCGCAGGGCGGGCATAGGTCAGGTGGTCGAGCGTGCGTTTGAGCGCACCGATGTCCTTAGTGTCGGCCGGGAGGCCGGCGTCGGTCTCGTAGGCCAGAATGGCCTGCTCGGTGGTGGGGTCCTCCTGCCCCGTCGGCGGCCCGGCGCGGTATCCGTGGGTCGGCAGCCGTTGCTGCAGCGCCAGGACATAGGCGCGCCGCGTCGCGTCGACATAGCGGCCCGGCGGCGTCCCGGGCGCCGGGCGGAGCGAGTAGGTCGGCCCCTGCAACGATGATTCCGGCACGGTGTCGCCGACCTGCTGAGCTCGCGCGGCGAGGGCCAAAGCGGTCCCGGCGACCGCCACCGTGATTCGCCCCGCCCAGCCCATGCGCCGCTGCCTTCCCTGCCCTCGATCGCGCGAGACTAGACCACCTGCCGCCCGTCACGCCATCGAGGCGTCGGATGCGGTCCGCTTCGCCGGCTCCTCGGGCCGTGCGCCGGCGGCGTAGAACGCTGCGGCCGCCCGGCCCGAAGCGGCGTCGTTGGCGTAGCCGATCAGATGGTGGGCCAGCATCGCCATGTGCAGCCCTTCGCGCACGAGGCCGCGCCGGATCAGCGGCCAGGCGTGGCGCCAGAACTCGCGTCGCCACGGCGCCAGCAGCCCGACCCGGACGAAGAGATTGACCACCAGCCTGAGGAAGAACCCGAGATCCCTCCAGCTGCGATGCGGCCCGCCCATCGGCGGCGTGATCCGGTTAGGATAGGTGTTGGCGGCGTTCCAGGCGAGCCGGTCCCACAGCGCCTCCGGCCGGTAGAGCGTGCCGAAGGCCCGCCGCCACCCGGCCAACACTTCCTCATAGGGCCGCAGAAACACGACGTTGGACTCGCGGCCCGGCGCATCGTCGATGCGGTCATCCGCGGCGAGCCGGTGCCAGAGTGGCGTCCGCGGCAGCGCCTCCAGAAGGTTCACCGTCAGCATCGGAATGTGCGAGCGCTCGGCAAACTCGATCAGCGCGTCGACCGTCTTCGGCCCATCCGTGTCGAAGCCGAGGATGATGCCGGCGACGACCTCGATCCCGTAGCTGTTGCACTTGGCCACGGCGTCGAGCATCGGAACGGCAAGGTTGTGCTCCTTGGCGATCGCGGCCAGCGCCGCGGGCTCGGGCGTCTCGATGCCGCAGAAGACGGTGCAGAAGAACGCCTCGCGCATCAGCGCCAGCAGGTCGTCGTCGCGCGCCAGGTTGAGCGTGGCCTCGCAGGCGAACTGAAGCGGAAAGCCGTTACGCCTTTGCCAATCGATGAGGTGCGGTAGCAGATCGCGTGCCGCCTTGCGGTTGCCGACGAAATTGTCGTCGACGAAATAGACCGCCCCCGGCACGCCGCGCTCGAGCAGCGCATCCAGCTCGGCCAGCACCTGCTCCGGCCGCTTCAGCCGCGGCACGCGGCCGTAGAGCGCCGGGATGTCGCAGAACTCGCAGCGATAGGGGCAGCCGGAGGAGTATTGGAGCGCGGCGATGAAGTAGTCCTTGGTCCGGATATGCTGCCAGGCCGGCGTCGGAAACGCGTCGAGATCGCGCCGGACGGTCGTCTCGAAACGGACCTGCCGCCGCGGCGGCGCAGGATCGGCCTCGAGCGTCGCGATCAGCCGATCGGTCGCATCGCCGAGTTCCCCGATATGGAGGTAGTCGATCTGAGGATACCAATCCGGCGCGCCCGAAGCCGAAGCACCGCCCAAGACGGTCGTCCGGCCTGCGGCCTTGGCACGCGCAACCAGCCGCCCGATCTCCTGCCGCTGCACATGCATTCCTGACAGGAGAACGACCTCCGCCCAGCGCAGCTCCGCATCCGAGACCTCACGGATGTTCTCGTCGATGAAGCGCACCTCCCAGGACGACGGCAGATAGGACGCGATGACCAGGATGCCGAGCGGCGGCATGAACGCCTTCGCGCCCATGATCGGATAGGCGCGCGTGAACGTGCCGAAACTCGGCGCATAGCGCGGCGAGATACAGAGCGCGCGCCGTTGGCGGGGACGGCCGATCATACCGACAGAGTTCATCGCGTTGGTAGGCTAACACTTGAACCGCGCACTTCGATCGGCGCGCATTGCCTCAGGGCTGCGCCGCCCCGTGCTCGCGAAACTCGTCCGGGAAGCTCTCGAAGCGTCCGAAGCGTAGCGCGAGCGTGGGCAGGACAACGAGATTCAGTACCATCGAGGTGACCAGCCCGCCCAGGATCACCACGGCCATCGGACCCTCGATCTCGCGCCCGGGCTCGTTGAGCGTCAGCGCGAGGGGCAACAGTCCCAGCGCCGTGACGAGCGTGGTCATGACGATCGGCACCAGCCGGTCGACGGCGCCCTCGACCGCAGTAGCGAGACCCCATTCCCGGCCTTCGACCTCCACCAGATGCTGGTAGTGCGACAGCATCATGATCGAGTTGCGGAGCGTAATCCCGAACAGCGTGACGAAGCCGACCGTCGAGCCGAGCGACAGCACGCCGCCGGTCACCAGTGCCGCGACCACGCCGCCGATCACCGCAAACGGCAGGTTTGCCAGCACCAGCACGAGGTTGCGCCAGCGCCGCGTGATCATGGCCAGCACCAGTACGATGCCGCCGGCGGCGACCGAGGCATTGAGAAGAAGATCGCGCTGCGCGGCTTCCTGGGCCTCGGCGGCGCCGGCATAGACGACCGACACGTCCGGCGGCAGCTTCACCTTGGCGGCCACGCGCGCCTTGGCCGCGGCGACGAACGAGCCGATGTCGCGGCCCCGCACGTTGACGGCCACCGTCTGGATGCGCTCGGCGCGCTTGTGGAGCACCTGGTAGCGGCCTGATGTCTCCCCGATCCGGGCGAGCTCGCGCAGCCGCACGTACTGGCCTGCCGCGTTGCGGAGCGGCAGGTCGCCGACGGCCTCGGGCCTGGTGCGATCGGACGGGCCCAGCACCACCAGCACATCCATCGCCCGTTCACCCTGCTGCGCCTGGCCGACCACGTCGCCGCGATAGGCGGTGCGGATCGCATCGAGCACGTCGACCGGAGCGAAACCGAACCGCGCTAGCGCCGGTCCGACGAGCTCGATCGACAGCACCGGCACGCCGGCGGGGGCGCGCACGTGCACATCGGCGGCACCGGGCACGTCGTCGACCACATCGGCGATCGCCGCGGCCGCCTGGTCGATGCGGTCGAGATCGTTGCCGTAGACCTCGATCGCCACCGAGGCGGCGGCGCCGGACAGCGTCTCCTCGACCCGCTCGGTCAGGAAGGTGTTGATCGAGGCGGAAACGCCCGGGATCGCCGCCACGGTGCGCCTGATGTCGTCCTCGGCCTGCTCCTGCGCGTCGCCGCCGAGCCCGGGCTTGAGATCGACCTCGAACTCGCTGTCATGCGTGCCCGACGTGTCGTCGGCCAGCTCGGCGCGGCCGACATGCTGGCCGACCGAGCGCACGTTCGGCAGCTTCAGCAGCGCCTGCGAGACCAGCCCGCCGAGCCGCAGCGATTCCGCCAGCGAGGTTCCGGGGGCAGTTGTCGTGTGAAGGACGAAATGCCCTTCCTTCAGGTCGGGGAGGAAGGTCGTGCCGAAGAGCGGCAGCGTCGCCGCCGCGGCCAGAGTCAGAACGATGGTCGCCGCCAGGACCGGCCGCGCGTGGGAGACGATCCGCCGGATCAGCCGCTCGTACTGGCGGCGCGCCCAGCTTGCCACCGGCGGATCATGCCCGTCACCCCCCTGCTCGTTGTCCCTGGGGCCGAGCAGAAGCATCGCCGCCAGCGCCGGCGTGAGGGTCAGCGCCACCACCAGCGAGGCCAGCACGGCCAGCGCGTAGGCGGCGGCGAGCGGCGCGAAGAGCCGCCCGGCCAGGCCGGACAAGGCCAGCACGGGAAGGAACGCGAGGATGACGGCGAAGGTCGCAT
>DATGFU010000178.1:0-3657 GCA_035308865.1 Allostellaceae bacterium
GCGGATCGCTCACCTTCGGCATTCCGATCGACAAGCCGGCGCTCTACCGACTTGAAACTACGGGCGTCATCGAGACGGCGGGAACCCTGCGGACCCGGATCATCCCCGACCTCTTCAGCGACCGCAGCGGCGGCGTCGGGCGGAACTTCCTGATTCAGCAGTACATTCGCGAAGGCGGTTTCATGCTGACGGTGTCCGCGCCGGGCCCCTCCTTCGGCCGCATCGGGCTTCAGCTCAGCGAGACGCCGCTCATCGACGGCGGCACGCTCGATGCCGGCGTCCCGGCACGGGCGACGCTCGCCCCGGGCCAGGCCATCGCCTACCGCTTCAAAGTGCCGGAAGCGGGCGACTATCACATCCAGACGCTCGGCCTCGGACACGGCTTCACCATGCGGCTCGACGATGGCGACGGCTGGCCGATCGTCAAGCCGGGCGGGGCCGCGGAGGCGACGCTCAGGCTTGCCGCCGGCGCCTATCGTATGGTCGTGCTGCCGCGCTCGGTCGAAAGCCGCGCGGTGACGCTGCTGCAGCCGATCGAAAAACCGGCGGAGCGCCAGGGGCACGGACCGTTCGAGGTCGCGCTGGGCACCGAACTCGAGAATCGCTGGCTCGAGCCCGATGTGGGCGCGCCGCGCGTGCCGGACCGGTGGCATCTCAAGCTCCCCGCCCCCGCAACCGTGACCGTCTCGATCGACAGCGGCATGCGCGCCGTCGTGAGCGCCGACCGCGTCGCGCTGACGGACGCGCCATGGAAGGGGAAGCTGCCCGCCGGGGACTACGAGATCCAGGTGACCAGCGCGGAGCCGAATAATCGCGTCGATTATGGGCTTCGGGTGGATGCCGAGGAACTGCTGGCGGGTTTGAGCGAGGAGATCACCGCACCCGCGCGCATTCCCGTGTCGATCGGCGGCGACCACCAGGTCGAGCTGACCTCGTTCGGCAGCAGCGATGTCCGGGCCCGGCTCCTCGACGCCGGCGGCCATCTCGCCGCGGCCAACGACGACCGCGACAACGACTGGAATTTCCTGATCGCCGGCCGCTTTGCGCCGGGAGCCTACACGCTCCAGGTCGATCCGGTCGGATCCGAGACGGCCCAGACCAGCATCGCCTTCGCCGAGCCGGAGGAGGCATCGGATCGGACCCTGACGCTCGACCGCGCGACGGCCATCGCCGACGGGAAGGTCCACCTGATCCCGGTGCCCGAGACCAGGCCGGGCGGACTGTTGCTGGCGACAGCGCAGGGACCGGCGCCGTTCGGCCTGACGCTCGAAGCCCACGGCGGCGACGGCGCCTGGCAGACGGTGACGGAGGCGCGCGGGCTCGATCCGTGGCTTGCCGTCCCGCGCGGCGCCGACTCTGGCGGGGTCTACCGGATTCGCGCCTGGAGCCTCGATCACGGCGCCTCGCCGACCCAAGTCACGGTTACGGAGACCGACCCGGCATCGGTGAACGAGGCGGCTGCCCGAAACGGCACGACGCTCGGCACCGTGAAGATCGGCGGCGAGACGTTCGGCGTGGCGCGCGTCCAGCTCGATCGGCCCGGGCTGATCGGCTTTGCCGAGGACGAGCCGTCGCTGCGCTGGGCGAGCCTCCCCGAGCACGGCCTCGCCGGCGATCCGAGCGGCGCTGCCATCGCCCGCGAGACCGCGCTCTTCCTGGCCGACCGCCGGCCGCACCCGGTCAAGCTCCGCCGGCTCGACCCAACGGCAGCGCCGGTCAAGCTGGCGCTCGGTCCGGGCGATGCGGTCTCGCTGCCGCTCGATGCGGCGGAAGGCAAGGATCACCCGTCCCTCTGGCTCGCCGAAGCGCAAGGCGGGCAGCCCGGGGTGACCGTCGCCGCCGCCGCCGAGGACGCGCCGCCGCTGATGGCGATCGGCGGCGACGGGAGCGCCACTACGCGAGCCGTGGGCTTTGACCCCGGAGGGCTGCCGAAACCCGTGCTGCGGCTCTGGCAGGCCGGCGATCCGGTCGACGCCCTGCCGGTGACGCTTACGCGCACCAGCCTCGTGCCGCCGCGGGCTATGGCGGCCGGGCTCGGCGCGACCGATGCGAGCCTTGGCCCGCATGATTGCGTCAAGGTCACCCTCCCGCCCGGGAACAAGCGCCTGTCGCTGGTGCTGCCCGAGGAGGTAACCGCAGTGCTGCTCAAGGACGGCGCGCCGCAGCGGTTGATCGAAGGCAGCGGGGCCAGCGCCGACATCATCGAGACCACAGCGGACACTGTGCTCGTGGCCAACCGCGCGGCGGCGGAGGCGCATTTCGGGCTCCGGATGGAGCCGTCGATCGGCGGCGACATGCCGGCGCTGGCGCCGGGCGGCATCCTGACCCGCTACAGCCCTGTCCCGGCCATCCTCCATCTGGCCGCCTCGGGTGGCGATACCGTACCGGTTCATTTCGCCGGCAGTGTGACCAATTTGGCGGCGATCGCGCCGGATGGCCGGGTGACGCGGGATACGGCGGCCATGGCGGCCGGCGGGAGCCTGCTCGATGTTGCCGTGCGGCCGGGTCTCGCCGCCCTGGAGCTGGGCGCGCCGTCGTCAGCGCCGGAGTCGGTGCAGGAGATCGCCCCGCCGGGCGCCGTCGCCCTCGCGGGGACGCGGATGGGGCTCCGCATTCCTGCCGGGCCGGCCCGCCTGCTCCATATCGAGACCGACGCACCGGTCATCGTCCATGGCGCGAGTGCAGGCCTTTTCGCAGCCGGCGCCGTGATCAACCTGGTGCTGAGCGACGGCCGACCGGCGGAACTCGACTTCGAGCCCGCCGGCGGCGGCACGCTGAGCGGCTCGGCTCGCTTCGCGGCGACGCCGCCGACGCCGCTGAACGACGGGCTCGGACCCAAGCTGCGCTTGGCGCCCGGCGAATCCCGGCTGTTCAGCTTCACCCTGGCGGAGCCGCGCAGCGTCGGCGTCGGCGTGCGCGCCTCGGTGGACGTCGCCACCTCGCGGCTGATCGCAGCGGCGACCGGGCAGGAGATCGGCCGTGGGCTCGTCCACATGCATTCCCTGGCGGCCGGGCAATACCTGCTGGTGGTCGACGTGCCGCCCGATAGCGTCGCGGTCGACATCCAGCCGGCGTTTGTCGGCACGACCGTCCCCGACAAGGGGCCACCCGATTCGGTCAAGGCCCAGTACCTGGCGCTCACCGGCGGCCAGGCCGTGAGATAGGAGATCCCTCGTGGTTCGCGCGTGGCAGCTGGTTGTCGCGGTCCTGTTTCTCGCCCTCTCGCCCGGCGCGGCGGTCCCGACCGAGCCCTCGGCCCAGATCGTCCATCAGCCCGCCGGAACGGTGATCGTGCCGGACCGGTTTCTGCGCCGCTGGGATCCGGTGACCGTCTTCTTCGATCGCGACACCGGGCCCAAGGCCGGTGGTCCGGAGGATCATCCCGAGAAGCTTGTCACCGTGTCGCCGCCGCAGCCCGGCGCCTGGACCTGGCTCAACGCGCGGACGCTCCAATTCCGTCCCGCCGAGCCCTGGCCGGCGCTCGGCCGGTTCGCCTGGCGTGTCGGCGGCAACACGATCCCGCTGTCGCGCCTGCTCGACCCGACGGTCAAGACGATCCCGAATAACGGCGCCGCCGGCCTCGATCCGGTCGAGACCTTGACGCTCGTCTTCGCCGAGCCGGTCGAGGCCAGGGCGCTGGCCCAGATGCTCGACATC
>DATGFU010000179.1:0-9383 GCA_035308865.1 Allostellaceae bacterium
CGCTGGCATTGCTGATGATCGACCCGGACCCGGCCGTGCTCATGACCGGGGCCGCGTGCTTCATCCCGAAGAACACGCTGCGCAGCACGACCCGGACGGCGCTGTCGAAATCGTCGGCGGCGATCTGGGCGATCGACCCGGACGGTGCCGGCCCGCCGGCATTGTTGAACAGGATGTCCAGGCGGCCGAATTCGGTCACCGCCAGTTCGACGAGCCCGCGGACGGCATCCTCGGATTCGACATCGGCCTCGGCGAAACGCGCCGTCGCGCCCAGATCGGCGACGATTTCGCGGCCCAGGACCGCCCGGCGGCCGGCGAGGACGACGAAAGCGCCCTCCTCGACGAAACGCTCCGCGGTGCGCCGCCCGATTCCGCTGGTCGCTCCGGTCACGATCGCCACCTTGCCTTGCAGCCGCGTTCCCATTTTCCTTGGCTCTCGACATTTCTGTGACGACGTGGACATATATCGTCCTCACCGTTGATAGGAACGAAATTGGCGCCGATTGTCCAGGCTCGCGAGGTCCATCTCGTCGAGCGTCCCGACGGCTTGCCGCGGCCCGAGCAATTCGCGGTCGTGGCACGGGCGCTTCCTGCTCCCCGTCACGGCGAATTCGTCATCCGCAACCGCTTCCTGTCGATCGACCCGGCCCTGCGCCCGCCGCTGTCCAACGGGATGACGCCGCTGCAGGCACCGATCGCCAGCCTCGCCATCGGCGAGGTGGTCGTCTCGGAGAACCGGCACTTCCCCATCGGCGCGATGGTCGTCCACCGGCTGGGCCTGCGCGACTTCGCCCTGAGCGACGGCGAGCAGGTCGACAGGCTCGAGCCGCGGCCGGATGAGCCGTTGCACTGGCACCTGGGCCCGCTGGGATTCACCGGCTTTACCGCCTATGCCGGGCTGTTCGACGTGGCACGGATCAAGCCCGGCGAAATCGTCTTCGTCTCGGCCGCGGCCGGAGCGGTCGGCAGCATCGCCGCTCAGATCGCAAAGCGCGTCGGCTGCAGGGTGATCGGCAGCGCCGGGTCGCCCGAGAAATGCGCGTGGCTCAGCGACGTGGCGGGGCTCGACGCCGTCATCAACTACCGGGCCGGTTCGCTGCGCAAGTCGCTCAAGGCCGCGGCACCCGACGGCATCGATGTCTATTTCGACAATGTCGGCGGCGAGCACCTGGACGCCGCGCTGCCGCGCATGCGGATGCATGGGCGGGTCGCGGTCTGCGGCATGATCTCGGCCTACAACAATAAGGGGGCGCTCTCGGAGGGCGTCACCACGCTCGCGACCATGATGTACAACCGCATCACCATGCGCGCCTTCATCTGGCAGGATCATCTGGCGCTCTGGCCGCAGTTTCTGGCGGCGATGCGGGGCTGGCTGGCGAGCGGCGCCATCCGCGCCGAAGAAACGATCCATGACGGGCTCGAAGCGGCGCCGGAAGCGCTGATCGGCCTGCTGACGGGCAAGAACCTCGGCAAGACGCTCGTCCGCCTGGACTGAGCGGGGCGACCCGGTAGGACACCCCCGTCGGGGTTGACGGGCCGGTGCCGGGAGGCCTTTCCGGTCAGCCGAACTCGCGGGCGAGCCGCCATGCCGTGTTCGCCATCAGCACGGCGCCCTCCGCCGCCAGGCCGGCATTCGCGCTGGTCGCGGTGCCATCCTTGATCCGTTTGGCGACGCCCTGCCGGATGGCCGCCAACCGGAACATGTTGAAGATGATGTAGATCATCCAGTCGTCACCGACGTCGTGGCCGGTCGCCTCGCTCCACTGCCGGATCACCTCGCGTTCGGGCGGCAGGCCCAACGCATCGACGCTCCCGGAGAACCCACCGGCTTCCGCCGGGACGTGATAATCGCGGCAATAATAGGCGAAGTCGGAAGCGGGGTTGCCGAGTGTCGCGAGTTCCCAGTCGATGATCGCAGCGACACGGGCCCCGGCGCCGTCCTGGATCATGTTTGAGAGCTGAAGGTCGCCGTGGACCACGGCGGTGGGCTCCCTCGCCGGCAAACGCTCGGCCAGAAACGGGATGAGCTGGTCCATCGCCGGATTGTAGATGCCGTCGCGCGTGTACTGATACTGCTCGCTCCAGCGCCGCATCTGGCGCGCGACGTATCCTCCCGGCTTGCCGAAATCGGCGAGCCCGACGGCTGCGAAATCGACGCGATGAAGCCGCGCCGCGGCTTCTACGCCGGCCATCCAGATCGTCGCCCGCTGGCCGGAAGACCAGCGGTCGCTCGGCAGGTCCCAGACGATCGGACCGTCGGTGAATGCCATCACGTAGAACCAGCGCCCGATCACGGAATCGTCGGTACAGAGCGCGAAGGTCCGCGGCACCGGGACGCCGGCAGGCGCCAGCGCCGTCATCACACGGTATTCGCGGTCCACGGCATGGGCCGATTTGAGCAACGTCCCGAGCGGCTTGGAACGCAGGACATAGGTCCCGCTCGCGGCGGTGAGCTTGTAGGTCGGATTGGACTGGCCCCCCTTGAACTGCTCGACGCGGACCGGCCCGGCGAACCCGTCCACATGATTCCGCAGCCAGACCTCCAGGGCAGGAAGCTCCAGTTCGAAGCCGGGACGAACGCCGGTCGTGCCGCTGTTCAGCTCGGCGCGGAGCTTGATGTCCATCATATTTTTATAGCTATAGACACCAAAATATCAAAGGCCCTTCCGCGGCGGAGGCTCACGCCGTCATTCTAGCCGGATCGTCGATCGAGGCCAACCCGATGCGCCACCCGGTCTCGTCGGCCGCCGCTTGACAGGACAATTTAAGTCATATTACTTAATGTGGCGAAATCGACAAAAATTTGACGGCAGACACGATACGGCAGGGAGGAGCGGAATGGCCGCCACGATCGAGGACGAGGGCTGGGATCTGGCCCTGATCGACGGCTACGCGGCAGCCCTCCGGCATGCCACGCGGGTCCATGGCCATGGCTGGCCCACCGATGACGGCGAACTCAATCGCGCGGAAAGCGTCCGTCAGGCGATCCGGCTGGCGACCGCCGGCATCGTCAGCTTCATGGAGTCCAACCCCGACTATCCCGAGCTGATCAAGCAGCAGACGCTCAGCCGGCAGATGCAGCTGCCCTCGGCCGACGCGGTCTATCACTATGCGCGGCTGCACGGCCGCAACAGCTACCGGATCAGCGGGCCGCGCGGTTCGGCGCATATCTTCCAGATCTCGGTCTGGAACGGCACGTGCAGCAATCTCCGCGACTACCGGCTGATCGACAAGAAGGACAGCGACACCAGCGCCGACTTCGCGGCCGGCCGGGACCTCGACCTCGTGCTGAGCGCCGAGGAGCGGCCGGGAAGCTGGCTCCGCCTGCCCGAGGGTCCTTGCGAGATCTTCATCCGCCAGTACTACGCCGACTGGGACACCGAGGAGCCGGCCCGCCTGGTCATCGTGCGCGAGGGCGCGGTCTATCCGCCGCCCCCGCCGACCCGCGCCGAGATTGCCGAGCGCCTGGGCATGGTCTCCGACTGGCTTGCGACGCAATCGGCCTATTACGACAAGTCGATCAAGTTCCATCTGGCGACCGACCCGGCGGTGCTGCCGCAGTTGCAGATTCCGGAGGCGTTCCAGGACAACGCCTATCTCAACGGCCATTACCGGTGCGGTCCCGACGAGGCGATCGTGCTCGAGGTGACGCCGCCGGAAGCCGTCTATTGGGGGTTCCAGCTGGCCAATTTGCAGTGGGAGGCCATGGAATACCACATGCGGCAGACCTCGGCGAATTTCCGCCAGGCCAGGATCGACACCGACGGCAGACTGCGCATCGTCATCAGCCAGCGGGATCCAGGCGTGCCGAACTGGTTCGACACCAGCGGCCGCTCGCTGGGGCTGTTGTCCGGCCGCTACTACAAGGCCAAGACCGTGCCCATCCCGACCCTGACCAAGCTGGCGTTCGGCGAGTTGCGCCGGCATCTGCCGGCCGATACGCCTCATGTCTCGCCGGAACAGCGGCAGGCCCTCATCCGCGCCCGGCATGCCTCGGCGTTCCACCGGCTCTGCGGCGACCAGTAGCGGGGCCCGGCGGATGTTCCACGGCAACACGCAACTGGGCGACGCGAACGGCGCCTATACCGCCGAAATCGCGATGGGCTGGGCTCGCGAAGAGGCGGGGCTTCATGATTTCGACGATGCCGGCCTCGTCGTTCCGCTGCACGAGCTGATCACCCGCGTCCTCTCCGACCTTTCCTTCACGCCGGCGGGGCTGTTCAATTTCAAGGCGACGATTCACCGCTTCCTGCTCAACCGGCTGCGCCTGCAGCGCGATCTGGCCGCTTACCCGGAGATTCTGGAAGAGGACGTGTCGGATCCGATCATCATCCTCGGCATGCCGCGCACCGGCACCACGGTCTTGCAGCGGAAGATGTCCGCCGATCCGCAAATGCAGAAGCTGTCGCTGTGGCGCCTGCTCAACCCGGCTCCGTTCGACGGCGAGGTGCCGGGCGACCCCGCCGGCCGGTTCGCCTTCGCCAGGCTCGTCGAGGACGCGACCCGCGCCAATCCCGACTTCACCATCTCGCACGAGACGGCGGCAGACGAGGCGGACGAGGACAGCTACCTGCTGCTGCTCAGCTTCGACTACATGATGCTGCACAACATCTTCCCGTCGCCATCGCTGCTCGAATGGCTGCGTTCGCGGCCACGCCAGCCGCCGCATCTGCTCGAGCGCAAGCTGCTGCAATACCTGCAATGGCAGGACGGCGGCCGGCGCGGGCGGCGCTGGGTGCTCAAGAACCCGGGTGCGGTCGGCCATCTGAAGGCGCTGCACCAGACCTTCCCCAAGGCGACGTTCGTTCACTCCCACCGCGACATGACCGAGGTGATGCCGTCCTATTGCCGGCTCATGGAGGCGATCTACCAGGCGCTGCTGGAGCCGAGAGACCTGCATTTTCACGGGCGTGAGGCGCTCGACTATTGGGGCCACGAGATCGCCTGCTATGTGCGCGACCGTGCCGAGCTCGGCGACACGATCAACATCATCGACCTGCCCTATTTGGATCTCGTCCGCGATCCGATCCCGACGATCAAGCGGGTCTATGCCCAGGCTGGCTTGGCCTACACCGCCAAATCCGAGAGCGCGATCAAGGCCTGGACGGCCCAGAACCCGCAGCACAAGCACGGCAAGGCCGACTATTCGCTCGAGCGCTACGGGCTGACGGCGCAGATGATCGCCGACGCCTTCCGCGACGCCACGGCCTGAACGCCCCGAAAGGACGCCGATATGGGCAGCAATCTCGACACGATGCGGCGCTTCCTTGCGGCTTGGCAGGAGGGGTGGGAACCCGCGTGCAAGGCCTTTCTGTCCGACGATTTCGTGTGCATCGAGCCGCCCGAACTGCCGCAGGGCGGCGTCTTCGCGGGTTGGGATGCGCCGATCCGGATCAGCAACATCTATCGCGGCCTGTGGGACATCGACCTGCTCGACGCCCAATTCTACGATGAGGAGGGCAGCGGCGTCGTGGTCAGCCGCTACCTCATGACATGGACCTCCAAGGCGACCGGCAAGTCGATGACCCAACCGGTGGTCGAACTCAACCATGTTGCGGGCGGCAAGATTATCAAGATGGAGGTGTTCCATTTCGATCCGGCCGGGCTGGTCGCGACGCTGACGCCGTGAGCAGGCCCAAGCCGCTCGGCCGGTTTCTGGAACTCGGCTATGTGACCAGCGATCTAGGCGCCGCCATGGCCGCATTCCGCGCGGAATTCGGTATCGAGCGCTGGATGGAGACCGGGATCGCGACCATCGATCTCGGCGCCGGACGAACGGCGCAACTGAAGATCGCGGTCGCCTTCATGGGGCGCGTGCTGATCGAGCTGCAGGAGCCCATCGGGGGCGACGTCGACTGGTATCGCGACGTGCTGCCTCAGCAGGGCTTTGCCGTCCGCCTCCATCATTTGGGATTTGGCGTGCCGTCCGCCGAGGCGCTCGACGCTGCGCGCGACGTTCTCGCCGGCAGCCACGCCGTTCCCTTCTCAGGCCCGTTCGGCACCGGATCGCGCTACTTCTTCGCCGATGCCCGCGATCGGCTCGGCCTCTATCTGGAGTACATTCATTTCGGGTCGGAGTTCGATGGCGCAGTGCCGGTGAACCCGCCGGCGATCGTCGCGGGCGGCCGGCTTGCCGATACGCTCCAGATCGCCTGGGTCACGACCGACTACGATCGCGCGCTGACCATCCTGCGCGACGATTACGGCTTCGAACGGTTCTTCGAGACCGGGCTGGTCGACGCCGATCTCGGCGGCGGCCAGATGGCGAAGCTCAAGGTGGCGATCGCCGATCTCGACGGGATCCAGTTCGAGCTGATCGCTCCGATCTCCGGCGCCGTTGATCTGCACCGCATGGGCCTGCCTGACGACGGCAGCTTCGCGACGAGATTCCACCATCTGGCCTTCTTCGCCCCGGACAGGGCGACTCTCGAGCGGATCCGCGCCGGCGCAGCCGCTCGGGGCGACCGCATGCCGATCCACGGCGAGTTCGGGAGCTCCGGATATTTCTACGTCGATAGCCGGGAGCGGGTCGGTCACTGTCTTGAATACATCTACTACACGCCGGATTACGACGCGCTGATCCCCCGTAACTTAGGTTGTGACGGAGCATGAAGCCCTTCCGGATCGCGGTAGCCGGCCCGCGATGGCTCGAGCCCGATCACGTCGGGCGGCAGCCGAAAACCGAGCGGCACGAGAAGGCGGTCATTGGCTATCCAGCGACGCTCTCCGGGATCCCCGAACGCATCGGCACGTCGATGCGCCATGATGGTGAGGCTGTCGACAACCCCTGGAAACCGACCCATGATCGCCGCCCCGCCATCGAGGCACCGGACGGCGGACATTTCGGGGCGATGGAAGAGCCCGAGATCCTGGTCGAGGATCTCCGCGCGTACTTTCGCCCGCTGAACTGAGCGAAGGAACGGCAATGGCTCGGTTCGTTCTGGTCCACGGCGCCTGCCATGGCGGCTGGTGCTGGGAGAAGGTCGTCCCGCTGCTCATCGGCATGGGACATCAGGCGGCCGCTCCCGACTTGCCCGGCATGGGGGACGACCCGACGCCGCAGCGCCAGGTGACGCTGGCGCTCTGGGCGGATTTCGTCGCGGACATCGCCCGGAACGGTCGGGAACTGGCCGTGCTGGTCGGCCACAGCCGCGGCGGCACGGTGATCAGCGAGGCGGCCGAGCGCGTCCCTGAGCACGTGCTGGGGCTGGTCTATCTGACGGCGGCACTGCTGCCGCCCGGCCGGCCGATCATGGAGGCGCTCGAAGGCGGCACCTCGTCGCTGACCGAGACCGCGACCATCGACCAGGAGGGTATCGCCATGACGCTCGATCCGGCGACCGCGCGCGACGCCTTCTACGGCCATTGCGACCCGGCCGACGCCGATCGCGCGCTGGCTCGGCTATGTTCCGAGCCGCTCGCCCCCAACACCGTGCCGCTGACCGTGACGGCGGCGCGCTGGGGCCGGGTGAAGCGCGCTTATATCGAATGCCTCGACGACCGCGCGCTGACCATCGAGACACAGCGCCGCATGCAGGCGGCCTTGCCCTGCGATCCCGTGGTGTCGATCGACACCGACCACTCCCCCTTCCTGTCGACGCCGCGGCAACTCGCCGAGCATCTCGTCGCGATCGCCGCGGGCTGGCGCTAGACGCTCAGCCGGCCGCGGCGTCGGCAGCCATCTTGGCGATGACCGGCAGCATCTTCTGCCGGAAGATGTCCGAATCGTACCGTTCGGCCCAGTAGATGCAGAGACCGTCCCTGAACTTGAAGATCATGACGTAGCTGTTCTCGTAGATACCGTCGACCGCGGCGAACTTGCCGTGGCTTTTCATCTCGAAGATGACGGTGTCCCGCTCCGGCAGATCGTAGAGCTCGGTGATCGTCAGCTTGAATTCCTTGAACATCGTCGGAACGAACCCCATCCCGGCGACGAACTGCTCCTTGCCGTGCTGGAACTCCGGGATCGGCGGCGTGTGATAGGGCACATGCACGACGATGTCGGGATGGATATAGGTGAAGAGTTCCTCGAAGTCGTAGGCCGACGAGGCCGCCATGATCTTCCGCGTCGTCAGGGCATTCCGGCTCTCGGGCTGTGACATCAGGTGCTCTCACGGAAAGTTGGCGGCGCAGGCACGCGTCCGTTTTTGTGACACGCTATCCTATTTGAGGATCGACCGCTCGGCCAGCATCTTCGGGTCGACGATCGGACGCAGCGCATTGCGCCGTACCCCGCCATCGAAGCGGACGATCGAGCCGTTCATATAATCGTTTTCGCAGAGATGGACGGCCAGCGACGCGAACTCTTCCGGCCGACCCATGCGGCGCGGAAACACGTAGCCGCCGGCGATCATAGCCTCAGCGTCCGGGGTCAGGCCGTCGCGGAGCATCTCAGTATCGACCGAGCCTGGCGCGATGGTCATCACCCGGATGCCCCAGCCGGCGAACTCGCGCGCCAGCGACAAGGTGAGCGCATTGACGCCGCCCTTCGATGCCGCATAGGCCGCACCGATCGGGCCGTCCGAACCGGCCAGCGAGGAGACGTTGATCACGATCCCGCGCCGATCCTCCCCGTCCTCGTCGGCCGGCAGCGGATCGGCCGCCACCAGCCGCTCGGCGAAGGCCTGGGTGGCATAGATCACGCCCAGCAGGTTGGTGGCGATCACCTCGCCGAAGACATGTCGCGGAAAGGCCGTCCCGTCGGTCATGAGCAGCGGCGCGAGGCGCCCGTCTCCGGCGGCGTTGACCAGGATGCGCGCGACCCCGTGCGCGGCCTCTGCTTCGGCCAGGACTTGCGAGACGCGTTCGGGGTCGCTCACATCGCAGGCCAACCCCAGCCCGCCGATCTCCCTGGCCTTGCGCCGCACCACCGCCGCCCGACGCCCGAGCACGGTCACCCGCGCGCCTTTCGCCGCCAGCGCCGAGGCCGTGGCCCCGCCCATGCCGGTGCCGCCGGTCACGATCGCGGCGAGACCCTCCAGCTTCATCGGCCACCCCCGAGCGGCACTGCGTCGAGCCCCGTCGTACGGCAGCCGATCGCCAAGGCGACGACGGCGAGCAGTAGACCTGGCACGATCATCGCGAGGATCGCGGGTCCCAGCGAGGAACCGCCGCCTAGCCAGCCGGCGACGAACGGCACGAGCGTCTGGCCCAGTCCGAAGCCGACCAACGTGTTGACGAGCGCATAGGTTCCCGCCGCCGTGTCGCGCAAATCATTGGGCAACATCGAGGTCATCGCCGTCATGATGACGATGCTCGAACCGGCGAGCCCCACCCAGGTCACGAAGAACTGTACCGCGAACAGCGGCAGGCTGTGGACCACCACGAAAACGCTGAGCGGCGGCGCCACGGTCGTGCCGATCAGCGCCGGCACCAGGCGGTGT
>DATGFU010000180.1:0-7668 GCA_035308865.1 Allostellaceae bacterium
TGACCGCGCCAAAGCAATATCGCGTGGCAACGGATCGGCATGTCCCCAGGCATGCCGGCCGGCCGTCGAGCCCGGTCACATCCCGGCCCAGATCGGGCTCGACGGCACGCTCTCTCCCAAACCAATCTCGCGAATCGACCACGCTTTCCGCATGATCCGTGCGGCGAGGGCGGCTTCTGTCGCCATCCCCGGGCCGACTCCGCTTCCACGCGTGGCGGCCTATGGCCTATGCTCCCGCAAAACAGAGCATTGGAGGACGCCCGATGTCGTCGATCGCGACCGAGATCGCTGAGATCCGCGAATCGGATCAAAGGACCCAGCTGCGGCGGGCGATCTTCGCCAGCACGGTCGGCACGACGATCGAGTGGTACGACTTCTTCCTCTACGGCGTCGCGACTCCGCTGGTCTTCGCCAAGCTCTACTTTCCCGATTCGGATCCGGGCGTCGCGATGCTGAAGTCCTTCGCAATCTATGCGGTGGGATTCGTCGCACGGCCCGTCGGGGCGGCGATCTTCGGCCACTACGGCGACCGGATCGGACGCAAGTCGACCCTGATCGCGACCCTGCTGCTGATGGGCCTCGCCACCTTCGCGGTCGCGTTCGTCCCGAGCTACGACTCGATCGGCATCTGGGGCGCCGTGATCCTGACGCTTCTGCGCGTCTTCCAGGGCATCGGGGTCGGCGGAGAGTGGGGCGGCTCGGTGCTCATGTCGATGGAATGGGCGCGCTCCAACCAGCATCGCGGCTTCATCGCCTCATGGCCGCAATTCGGCGTGCCGGCCGGCCTGTTCCTCGCGAATCTCGCCGTGCTGGGATTCAGCGCGTGGTCCGGTGACCAGTTCCTGGTCTGGGGCTGGCGCGTGCCGTTCCTCCTCAGCATCCTGCTGGTGGCGCTCGGCCTCTATATCCGCCTCGGAATTCTGGAGACCCCGGTCTTCTCGAAAATCGCGGCGGAGAACCGCCTCGCCGCCACGCCGATGCTGGAGGTGTTCCAGCGCCACTGGCACCAGATCATTCTCTCCGCGCTGCTGCGGATGGCCGAGCAGGCGCCGTTCTACCTCTTCACCACCTTCGTCTTCGCCTACGGAACGGACACGCTGCACGTGAAGCGTGATCTGTTGCTGGCCGCGGTGATGACCGGCGCCTTCACCTCGTTCTTCACCCTTCCCTTCTTCGGTCATCTCTCCGACCGGATCGGGCGGCGAAAGATGTACCTGATCGGCGCCATGACGGTGGGTGCGTTCGGCTTCGTTTATTTCGCCCTTCTCAACACGCTGTCGCCGACGCTGATCTTCGTCGCGATCGCCGCCTCCCTGATACCGCATGCCATGCTCTACGGGCCCCAGGCGGCGCTGATCGCCGAGCTCTTCCCGGGTCGGCTCCGCTATTCCGGCGCCTCGATCGGCTACCAGCTCGCTTCGGTGATCGCCGGCGGGCCGGCCCCGCTGATCGCCGCGGCTCTCTTCCAGGCGTATCACTCAGGCTACGTGATCGCCGGCTACATCCTCCTCTGCGCGGTGATCAGCATCATTGCCGCCTCGCGCGTCGCCGACTACACGAACCGCGACCTCACCGGCATTCACGGCGAGTAGCGGGACCAGACGGCGCTACGGGTTCGATCTGGTGCCGGGCACGCCGGCGCGTGGTTGCCCGTGCGCCCCGATGAAGTTGTCGATCTTCACCGTGCCGTTGCCGATGACCATGTTGTAGGGCGCGCTGGCGTCGGCGTTGCTCGTGTAGATGCCGTTGGTGCCCGCGATGTCCTGGCGGTAGGAGGCGACCCCGCCCGCTCGCTGGACATGCGCCAAGTGGTAGATCATCGGATTGACGTTGCCCAGACGTTTGCCCGTGTACTGCTCCATCAGGGCGAGCACGCCGGCGAAGTTGGGCGCCGCGGCCGAGGTGCCGAGCACGCCGATCTTCTGGCCGTCGAGGTATTCCCAGTCGGCGCTGCGGGCCTTCGAGAGGCAGCCGGGAACGGCGATGCTGGGGCATCCGCCCATGTGGAGCGAGAGATCGGGGGTCGCCCGCATGGTCGTTCCGGTGGTGACCCGCGACTGCCACGACGGCGCCGGAAAGAAGATGCTGGGCCCGCCTCCCGAACCCCAGACGCCGCCGCTCACGTTCACGCCCAAGCCGTAGGGATCGAAGGGCTCGAGGGGATCGTCCCGGGCGTTTTCCCGGGCATAGGTCGAGTCGAATGACCCGGGCACGAAGTCGGTGAGCAGGTTGGTGCCGCCGACGCCGGTGACGTTCGGATCGGTTGCCGGCGAGCTGGCGCCGGCGTGGAAGACGTAGCTTCCGCCGCCGCCGGCGAAGTAAGCCGCTGGCGGGCATTGCAGCGCTCCGTAGTCGCCGGACGACGCGACGAAGGTCATTCCTTGCGCGTTGCCGTTTGCAAACAATGTGGTGTAGTCGGTCAGCGTGCCGGTCATATCGGTGCCGTCGTTGTAGGCGGCGGTGTAGACCTTCTCGCAGATGCCGAAGGACATGCTGACGACATCGGCAAGGTTGTCGCTGATCGCCTGGTTGAGCCCATCCATGATCGACTTGTCCGACAGATCCTTCAGCACGTAGATCACGATCGTGGCGCCGGGGGCCATGCCGAAGGATTGCTGCACGTCGAGCGTCGTCTCCAGCGAGTCGCCGTTCGGATCGAAGCCGGCACCGCCGTCGATCTCGATCCGCTGGATCGATGACGGCGGCGGCATTCCGTCCTTCTGGAAGTAGCTTGTCATGTCCGCGTCGCTGACATCCGCGTCCATCAGGATTGCGATCGTCCGCCCCGCGCCGGTCGCCACCTGCGCCGAAACCGCGTGATAGGCCTGTTTCAGGTCGGCCGCCCAGTAGGGGCCGACGACCGAGGTGCGGTTCTGCGGCACCGCCGCCCGCCGGGCAAGCGCGTGCATGCGGATGAACGGGTCGAACCCGATGACATGGGCATTCTCTGCCGCCAGCGCCGCCGGCAGAGACAGCCCCTCGCTCGCCACGATGCGATCATGGCCGCGCGCGTCGACGACATGGCGGAGCGCGACACCGAAGAGCCGGCTCGCCGTATCGGCGCGGCCGGTCGCGTGCAGGCCGAGCGCGTCCGGCTCGGCCGTGAAGCCCTCCCGCGCAAGGACGGTGCGAACCCGCGCGACTGCAGCCTCGTCGGGCCCGAACCTCGCCTGCCGCTCGGCCGGCGACAGCCAGCGTTCGAAATCGGGAGTGTCAGGGTCGTGCTGGGCCTCGAGCAGCCGCGCAAGACCGTCGGGATCACGCTGCGGAAGGACCACCTCGAAGCTCACGGAATCGGTCGCCCGCGCGGCACCGATATCGGCAGCGCCGTGAAGATTGGCGGCGAAGCTGGACGAGGCGGCCGACGCCAGGAGCACGGTTGCAGCGATCGCGCCGAATTGAGACCGCAGAAACACCATCGTCAGGCCCTTCCGAATTCGACGGCCCTTGGCATAGCCACCCTGCGAGAGGCTTTCAATCGGCGACTGGCCGCGGCAACCGGCGCGACCCTAGCCGGCCGCCTCGACGAGGCTCCGAGCCAGGCTGGCATAGCCCTCGCGCTTGAGGAGTTCGACCTGTGACTGGTCGCTGCTCCGGCGCGTGGCCGAGGCGGACAGCCGTTCGTCGTCGACCGGCGGCGGCGTGAACATGCGCCAGCGCCCCCCGTGGCGACATCGAGCAGCACGGCACGAAGGACGATCCGCATATGCTGCGTTTCATCGGGCACGATGGCGCCGACGATCGGCAGCCAGGACACGGCCTTGCCCGCCTCGCCGTTCCGCCCGGCCTCAAGCTCGCCCCAATAGCACAGGATCTGCGAGACGCCGCCTTCCGCCGCCATCAGCCGCAGCCGGCTGGCGTAGTCCTCCGGCTCTTTCGAGCTCCGGTCCTGCGGCACGCCCGAGAACGGGACGAGCTGGAAGTCGCGGCTCAGCACGTCCAGCATCGCCGAATCCGGCTGCAGCGCCCCTGACTGGATCAGCACCAGCCGGTTGCCCCGTTGCGGCGCGACCGGAATGCGGTCCGCCAGCGTCTGCTCGATCTGCTGCTCGGTGATCGGTCCGGCCTGCGGGACGATCAGGTCGGCCTCCTGGATCTCGCCGCGATAGGCCCAGTCGCCGCCGCCGTCGGGATAGCCCGAATTGGAAATCGACCGCACCGAGCAGCCGGCGATCGCGATCGACACGGCCGCCGCGAGAAGAAGCCGAAACCTACGCATTCACGCCCCCTGGGTGGTCCGGAGACCGGATTCTCGCTCGGGAAGGCGGCGCGATTGCGGCAGCTTCTGGTTGAAATCGTGGTTTTATGCGACTTGGCGGCCCGCCTACACCCGCAGCATCCCGACAATGTCGAGGGCCTCGCGCAGAACCGGGGCGGACAGCGCGCGGGCGCGCTCGGCCCCGTCGCGCAGGATCCCCTCGAGGTGGCCGGGCTCGGCGAGCAGCCGGGCGCGCTTGGCGGCGATCGGCGCCAGCGCTGCGACGGTCGCCTCGGCCAGCCGTTCCTTGAAGCGCGAGAAGGGCCAGCCGGCGAATTCGGCGAGGGTCGCCTCGACCGTGCCGTCGGTCAATCCGGCATAGATGCCGATGAGATTCTCGGCCTCGGGCCGGCCGGCGAACCCCTCGACGCTGTCCGGCAGCGGGTTCGGGTCCGTCTTGGCCTTGCGGATCTTGAGCGCGATCGCCTCGGCATCGTCGGTCATGTTGATGCGCGAATAGTCGGACTCGTCCGACTTCGACATCTTCTTCGTGCCGTCGCGCAGGCTCATGACGCGGGTGGCGGGCCCCATGATCTGCGGCTCGGGCAGCGGGAAGAAATCGATGCCGTAGCGGCTGTTGAAGGCCTGGGCGATATCGCGCGACAGCTCCAGGTGCTGCTTCTGGTCCTCGCCGACCGGCACGTGGGTGGCCTTGTAGCCCAGGATGTCGGCGGCCATCAGCACCGGGTAGGTGAAGAGCCCGAGCCCGACCGAATCCCGGTTCTTGCCGGCCTTGTCCTTGAACTGGGTCATGCGGTTGAGCCAGCCGAGCGGCGTGAAACAGCCCAGCACCCAGGCCAGCTCGGCATGCGCCGACACCGCCGACTGGTTGAAGATGATGTGGCGCACCGGGTCGATGCCGCCGGCGATGTAGGTCGCCGCGACGTCGAGGGTCGAGCGGCGGAGCTCCTCCGGGTCCTGCGGCTGCGTGATCGCATGCAGGTCGACGATACAGTAGATGCACTCGGCCTCGTCCTGCAGCCGCACCCAGTTCTTGAGCGCGCCCAGGTAGTTGCCGAGGTGCAGGCCGCCGGTCGGCTGCATGCCGGAAAAGATGCGGTTCATGGGGATCCTGTCGCTGCGTCGTCCGCCCCGGATCGTCGCGGCAGCGGTGCCGGCTCTCCTAGCATCGGGATACTGCCGCTGTCATGCGGCGGCACGGATGCGGCCGGCCGCGGCGGTCGCGGCGGCGGCAGCTGGTCGGTGACGACATCGAAATCGAAGCTCGACATGGGAGAAGCCTCCTCGGGGATGGGAGGCCGCTCGACCTTCGGGGCTTGGGAGAACCGGGCGCCGCGATGCCCGAAACACGAAAGCCGCCTCGGATCGGGCGGCTTCGGTTGGAACGCGTGAACGCGAGACCTCAGGCCGCCGGATCGTACCAGCGGTACCAAAATCGCGAGAGACGAAGCGCATTCATCGGGGCGGATTCTAAGGGGTTACGAGCGGCCATGCAAGGTTCCCGGAACCGCGCCGATACCGCCCTGATCCCTCACCTTCGCGCCATCCTGATCTGCGCCTATTGCATAACCAGCCCCTTTGCCCTGATTCGAATCCCCATTGACTCACTAGGTTATTCACTAAAGCATACTGCCCAAGTGGGAATTGATCCGTTCCAGCCACCCGGAGGACAGACATGGTACCCGAGCTGCAGCCAGCCCCCTACCAGACCCGCACGGTACGCCGCCAGGACCCGGTTCCGGCGCTGGCGGCAACCATCGCCGCCATAGCCCGTGCCCATCGGGACGATGAATCGGCCCTTTGCGTGTGGGTAGCCGGGGCGCTGACCGGTGCGATCCGCGATCCGGACTGGATCCCCTTTGGGCTGCGCCAGCCTTCGCCGACCGGCTATCGCCGCGAGCGTCTGTACGAGGCGCCGGACGGCAGCTTCTCGATCGGCTGCTTCGTGTGGGCGCCGGGCCAGCGCACGCCGATCCACGACCATCGCGGCTGGGGCGTCGTCGGTGTGGCTTTCGGCACGCTCGAATCCGTGTCGTTCTTTCGTACCGAGGCCGGCCGCCTCGTGCCGTCGGTGACGGACTTCATTCCCGCCGGGTCATGCGATTGGGCCCATCCAGCCGGCGGCGACATCCATCGCATCGGCGCCGCGGGTGGTGAGACCGCCATCAGCATCCATGTCTACGGCACGCGCTTCGACAGCGTGTGCCGGCACCGCTACCTGCCGGACGGCACGATCCTGACGCAATGAGCGCGGTGGCGGAGATCCTCGACGTTCGGCCGAGGGTCGGACGGGAGAAGCCGCCGGTCGCGGTGATCGGCGGCGGCTTTTCCGGCACCATGGCGGCGATCCAGCTGGCGCGCGCGGTGCCGCGCGACCAGCCGATCCTGCTCTGCGAGCGCGCCGGCAGCTTCGGGCAGGGTGTCGCCTATGCGACCGCGGTGCCGGACCACCTGCTCAACGTGCGCGCCGCCAATATGAGCGCCTTCGCCGCCGAGCCCGGCCATTTCGAGACATGGCTCGAAAGCGAAGGCGAAGCGGCGCGAACGCACCGCACCGAGGCCGGCGTCTTCGCATCCCGGGGCACGTATGGAAGATACCTGACCTCGATCCTCTACGACGAGATCCGCGACCAGGAGCGCCCGGGCCAGTTGCGGCCGCTGCCGGACGACATCGTCGACTGCCGCCGCACCGGCGACGGGTTCGAGCTCACGAGCGGCAGCGGAAGGCGCTATACGGCGCGCGCGGTCGTGCTGGCGACCGGCCATGTCCCGTCGGCGCCATCTGCCGACCCACGCTATGTGACGAACCCGTGGGCACGGGGCGCCACGCGCGGGCTCGACGATACGGCGCCGGTGCTGGTGCTCGGCACCGGACTCACGATGGTCGACGTGGTGGTGTCGCTGCGCCAAAGCGGCTTTACCGGGCCGATCATCGCCTTGTCGCGGCACGGGCTGCTGCCGCAGCCGCACGAGGCGTCGGCGCCATGGCCGATGCCGCAGTTCACCGAGGCCGAGCGAGGCTCGGTGCGCCTGACCATGCGGCGGATGCGCGGGGAGATCGCCGCCGCCGCTTCTGCCGGGATCTGCTGGCGCGCCGTGGTCGACAGCATAAGGCCGATCACCGCCGCGATCTGGCGCGGCTGGCCCGAGGCGGAACGGCACCGCTTCCTGCGTCACGCCCGCCGCGCGTGGGACGTGCATCGCCATCGCATGGCGCCGCCGGTCGCGGCCGCGATCGACGTCGCGCTGGCCGACGGCAGCCTGCGCGTGGTCGCCGGCCGTGTCTCCGGCATGCGCTTCGACGCCGATGCGGTGCACGTCGCCTACCGTCCGCTGGGCGGCGGCCAGGACGAGATCGCGGTGCAGCGGGTGATCGTCGCGACGGGCTTGGAAAGCGCCGTCAAGACCACCGATCCCCTGACCCAACGATTGATCGAGCGCGGCCTGGT
>DATGFU010000181.1:0-14300 GCA_035308865.1 Allostellaceae bacterium
TGCTCGGGTCGCCGCCTGATCTTCGAAAGAGAGCAAGCACCGACTCCGCTGCGTTGTTCACCGCCTCGTGCGACTGACTCGCGAGCAACACGTTGCGCACCAGCCCCTTCGCCAAGGCATAGTGCGTCAGCGCCGCAATGAATTTCGTCTTGCCCGTGCCCGGAGGTCCTTGCAGCAACCCAAGGGGCCGAACGCCGAGAAGCGCGCTCATCGCCTCCTTTTGGCTTGGATTGAGCCCGTAGGCCCCAACCAACGCATCATCCAGGGCGTAGGGTGCTGTAATCGGCAGCAGGCGTTTGCCCAGATCGAAGACGTCAATGAGGCCCGGCACGCGTGCCTGACGCGACAATATTTTTTCAATGGCGCCTTCGCGCCGGCGAAGGCTCTGAAGCTCGAAGTGGCTGGTGAAGCGGAGCCGCTGGTTCTCTTCAATGATCCTGGTCTGGTTTGGGTTGGCATATTCCGTGGGATCGATCACGACCACGCCGGGCTTTGACCGGGCTGTGTCGAGCTCGCCGACGCGGCGCCAGACGCCTTTGGCGTCGAGCTTTTGCACGCCCACCGTATCGGCTCGGTCAAAATCGAAAGTCCCGCTGGACAGCTCAAACGGCACCACATGGCGTCTGAGATTGCGGTCGAAGAAGCCTTCCGAAAGCACGACCCCTTCCGTCGTGAGCTCGGCCTCGACGTCGATGAGACTGCGCCAGAGCCCAGGCACATCGATATCGATCGTTCGGACCGGCGTCGGAGCCGCCGCGATCTCTTCGACAAGCGTGTCTTCGGCGACGTCCCCCAATTCCTCTCGGTCGCCGGGCTCTTCCTCATCCGCCACGTCGGCGCGCTTCGGTTCTTTCGCCCGCCCGAGCGCCTCCTGGACGTCCGCATCATCCAGGAGCACGGTGAGTTCGTTGAACGCGTTGAAATCGGAACTCTCGACCTCGATGTCGGCGGCAAGCGATTTGAATTCGTATTTAGAGACGCGCGCAATCCATCCCTGACTGACGGTTCGGCGGCGTCCCGAGACCGGAACGCCGCGGATGTCAAGACGGATCTCAATTTCCTCGCTGATGCCGCGGATGACGAGTGCCGAGACATCCCGGCGCGCACGAAGATAAAGGCGTCCTTCGTCTGGAAAGACGGGACCGATCTCAGCGCCCCGGATCGACAGTGCGATGGACAGGCGTGGCGCCTCCGCGCTTGACACCAGCGCGGCATCAAGGGCGTCGACCAGCGGTAGGAGCGTCGCGTTCTGCGGCACGTTGTTCCGGCAGGTCGCGATGGCGGTTGCGATCGCGACCGCAGCGCGCAGATCGATGGAACATTTGGCGAGGACCTCTTCGACGATCTTCGTGACCGCGAAATTGTCCCGCTCCTGCCGACTACCGGTCTCCGGAGCATAGGCGCTCGACGCGATGTCCCCGTCGGACGCGGGCGCGAAATCAATCGTGTCGACCAGAACCGGCTCGCGGGTTTCTCCGTCCCGGACGATGATGTTGTCCGGTTTCAGGTCTCCGTGCGCCGCGCCGCGCGCATGCTGCTCCGTCACGGTCTCGACCAACTGCGCCAGAAACGTCAACGACGTCTGCTGATCGAGCCAAACGTCCGGTTTCGACGCGAGACTGCTCACCAGCGTCTCGCCGCCGATCCAGTCCTGCACCAGAACGATGGCGTCGCTGAGCCACAGCACATCCTTGATCACAGCGCATCCCGCAGGAGGCGACAGCTTCAGGTCCAGGGCGCGATTGAGAAAGTCGAGAATGCGGGGACCCTCGCGGCTCTGATCGCCCCAGGCCTGCCGTTTCCACATCTTAACTTTGACGGGAGATCCGTCCTGCTCACTCCGCCAGATTTCGGCGATGTCGCTCGAAGCGATTTCCTCGACGGCAGGATAGGTGCCGAACAGCTGCCGTTGCGATCGAATGCTGCCGCGAAAGCGTTCAAGACCTTCGATGACCTCCTTCGGCGTCGGCCGCGACGCGGTCGCCGCATTGAACGCCTCGAGAGCAGCAACGGCATCTGGAAAACGGCGCGCCGGGTCAGTCTCCAAAGCGTTCTCAAACCAGTGGTGCAGCGGCTCAAACGTCCGGTCGCCATCGACCGAGGCGTTCCAATCCGGCGGATTGCCGGGAGAGGAGCCGTCGGGGGCACGCCCGAACAGAATCTCATGAGCCGCGACCGCGGTCAGGAACACGTCCTTTACCTTGGCGCTGAAATCGTCGCCGAGAACGTCTTCGGGTGCGGTCACCGTCGAGAGGAACTCATAGCGCGCCTTGCCGAGCGAGGCGACTTCGGGGAACTTCGCCGCAAGCAGATGCGAAATCCGGACAGTCGAAGGCGCTTCGAGCCACACACTGTGGCTTCCCAAATCCAGATGCGCTGCCTCAGAAGCGTGAAGTGCGGCAACACGCGCCAGCATCTGGCGCACGAGTTCGATCCGATCCTGCGCCGAAAGGTTGGCCCCTTCGCTGGAGATGAAATCGCGCAGCCGCTTCAGGCGCCGCCGGCGGTCGTAGACCTCCCAATAGCTGACGCTCTGATTGGGGTCGGCCGCCTTCGGAACGAGAAGCCAATTCTCGCAATCTTCGTTCCGATCGCGAAGATAGTAGAATACTTTGCCTTCCCGTCCGGCAATCTCCGCCCGCCCTTCCTCGGTCTGAAATCGCCCGTCCTTGCAGTTCGCGAAATTCCACAGCCGCAAGGTCCCGAGATTTTGCGGCGTGCTCTCTTCTTCCGCCTCATACTCCCGGTAGATATCGTTCGGATGCTGGAAGGCGGCCTGATCCGACGTGGCGACATAGCGATCGTAGCGCGACCGCCCGGGCTTGAACGATCCCGCTTTGACGTTGAAGAACTTGACGAAACGATCCTTCCAGACGGCGCCGGTCAGCGGGTCCGCCACGATCTGCGGGGCTGCGTTGCCGAAGACGGCGCGGCGCGCCTTCTCAGAACCGAGCGTCTTCAGGAAGTCGTCAACCTCAAAAACGCTGCTTCTTTCCGTCGCGGTGATCCCTGACAAGTTCGCCTTACCCGTGATGACAACGACCCCGACGATTTTCGGGATCGGGGAGCTCTTGCTTTCCGGTCGCGACCTCAACTGCGTCGTGAGCAGACGCAGAACATCTTTGACGTTGCTGTGAATCTTTGCGACGGGCGACGGCCCGGTATCGCGCCCGTTGTGCAGCCAATTCCCTGAATCGCTCTCGATCGACCCGGACCAATCCTTGAGGTCGACGAGAAAAATCATGTGATCGGTCACCATGATCACGTCGAGCTCGCGCGACCGCCCAATGCCCGTGGCGAGTTCGAGATTCGTAAAGGCGTACCAGTCCTTCGGAAGCGTTTTCAGACGCTCGACTCCCTTAACCTCCCGCGCATGGACGCCGCGTCCACAGTTTGTGACCTGCATCGACCCTCTCCGCCCCGGCTCCCCAGGCGGGAAGGCCATGTCGGTACGAGAAGAAATAAACGCTCCGGCTGTATTTGTCTTGGAATTTCAACCTCTACGCCACGCCGACGGCGGAGGCCCACCCCTTTTCTGGGTCACGATCTTGTAGCCGGACAGCGCTCGACGCGGCAAGTTCAGGTCATCTTGAACGGGCGCCCGCGCGGCCAAGTCCGCGCGCCGGGCTCTCGTGAACCGAGCCGCTTCGCGTCTCGGCCCTGCGGGCTTCGACCCCTGGCGCATCGGCTACGGACGAACCTCGAAACGCGCAGTGGCGTCATGTCTGCTGGCAGTGGAGGCCGAGTCGGTTCCGCACCCGACCGGCGGGCTGGTACCAGGCGCTCGAGAGGGAAAGTACCGGACGGGAATCCGTGACGGGTGAAGTAGGTGAGAGAAAGGCTCTCGCCCGCCCGTCGCGGAGATCCGCGCATGGGTACGACAGCCTACCGCAAGACCTTCTCGGACAAGCCGACGCTGTACCAGGAGGTCACCGACAAGATCATTGCCGAGCTGGAGGCCGGGCGCGTGCCCTGGGTCCAGCCCTGGGGCACGACGGCGGCGAAGGCCGCGCTTGCCATGCCGAAGAATGCAGCGACCCAGCGACGCTACTCCGGAATCAACGTGCTCATCCTTTGGCGTGCCGTGATCGAGCACGGCTTCGCCGGTCAGAGCTGGCTCACCTTTCGCCAGGCGCTCAGTCTTGGTGGCCATGTGCGAAAAGGTGAAAAGGGCACAACCGTCGTCTATGCCGATCGCTTCGTTCCGGACGAGGAGCGACGCCGCGCCGAGCGCGAGGGCGACGAGGCCGAGGCGATCCCGTTCCTCAAACGGTTCACGGTGTTCAACACCGACCAATGCGAGGAACTGCCCGAGGATCTCGCGACCGCGCCGCCGCCGGTGCCGGCGGGCCTGATCCTGCCGCAGGCCGAGGCGTTGATCGCCGCCACCGGGGCGGATTTCCGCATCGGCGGCGAGCGCGCCTTTTATAGTCCCGCCCAAGACTTCATTCAGGTACCCCGCCCCGAATCGTATTTCGAACCGATCAATTGGCACCGGACGGCTCTACATGAGCTCGGCCACTGGGTGGGCCATCCGTCCCGACTCGCGCGCGATCTCTCCGGCACGTTCGGATCGAAGCTTTACGGACAGGAAGAACTTTGCGCGGAGATGTCGAGCGCTTTCGTCTGCGCCTCGCTCGGCATCGTGCCGACCGTGCGGCATGCCGACTATCTCGGCGCCTGGCTCGATATCCTGAAGGAGGATAACCGCGCCATCATCCGCGCTGCCAGCGCGGCCTCCAAGGCAGCCGACTATTTGCTTGCCTTTCTGCCCGACACGGCAGCGCCCATCGACGCCGCGATTGCAGCCGAACAGCGGGAGGTAGCGTGATGCGCTTCCGCCATGGGCCGCACGTGGGCAACGGCGCGGATACGGCCACGCGCATCAGGGATCTCAACGATCGGTTCCGCCGCACTTTTCTCGGCGGCAAGGTAGTGATGACGTGCGGCGTCGCGGATATCGGCCCCACGCGCATCGCCGTGCTGCTCAATCGCGTGCGCTGCTTCGATGTCTTCACACCGGACAACGATCCCCGTGGCGAGCACGACTTTGGCGCCTTCGATGACGGCGGCGAGCGGTTCTTCTGGAAGATCGACTATTACGACAGGGAGATGGAATTCGCATCGCCCGACCCTGCCGATCCCGACGTCACCATGCGCGTTCTCACGCTCATGCTGGCCGACGAATACTGAATTCCACGCCATCGCATCGTCTCGCACCTAGGCACTGGCAGGTCAAACTCTCGCAGATAAGAGTTCTGCCGTGGCGAACGTCTGGAGAATCTGACGGGCGATGAACGTCGTTCAGCTCCCACCATGTCGATGTGGTGGCGTGGAAGCCGTCATCCCAAGCAATGGAAACACGAGGCCGGTGCGGGTTCCGGCCGCTCGTAACGGAGTAACGACGATGGACAAGACCGATCGCACGCCTGCAGCCGACTACGACGCTTACATCGTCCGGGCGCTTGCCACCGCAGGCGGCCACCTCTCGATCGGGCGCGGCGGCTTCAGTCTCCATTTCGGCCGTGGTGCGCATCTCAGCGGCTATGAGTGCGAGACGGTCAAGGCGGCCTGCATCGCGGCCGGTCTCCCGGTCATCGACAGCCGGGACGTGGAATTCGCCGCTGTGGCCCGGCTTGCAATCAACGGCCCGATGATCGCGGTCGGCGAACCGCCGTCGCCACCGCCCTATCATGCCCTCGCCTATGCGCCACTCTCGCTGGTCGCCGCGACATACCGGGCCGCTGGCGCGGAGGTGGTGAACCTGGAGGAAGGCCGGTGATCGGCGGCCGGAGAGGAAAGGGCGAGTGGGATCTTTGCGACGGGTTTGGAGGTTGAGAGAGAGTCTCTCGGCTGCCCGTCCTGGAGACCCCACATGGCTACTGCCAATCCCAAGATCGTCCTGAGCCGGTCTCAGGACATTCCGTTCAACAAGCTGGCTCTGTCCCAGGCCAACGTCCGCCGCGTAAAGGCGGGCGTCTCGATCGAGGAGCTGGCCGAGGACATCGCCCGGCGCACCTTGCTGCAGGGCCTCAGTGTCCGACCGGTGCTCGACGCCGACGGCGCCGAGACCGGCACTTACGAGGTGCCGGCCGGCGGACGTCGTTACCGAGCGCTCGAGCTGCTGGTCAAGCAGAAGCGAATGGCGAAGACCCAGCCCGTGCCGTGCGTCGTGCGCACCGACGGGCTCGGCGAGGAAGATTCGCTGGCCGAGAACGTCCAGCGCGTCGCGCTTCACCCGCTCGATCAGTTTCGGGCCTTCCAGACCTTGCGCGAGACGGGTCTCGGCGAGGAGGAGATCGCGGCGCGGTTCTTCGTCAACTCGAGCGTCGTGAAGCAACGGCTGAAGCTCGCCGCCGTCTCGTCGAAGCTTCTCGACCTTTATGCCGAGGACGAGATGACGCTGGAGCAGCTCATGGCGTTCACCGTCACCATCGACCAGCCGCGTCAAGAACAGGTGTGGGAGGCGCTCGCCCGGTCCCACAACCGGGAGCCCTATTATATCCGCAAGCTCCTGACCGAGGGCGCGGTGCGCGCCTCCGACAAGCGGGCACAGTTTGCCGGCGTCGAAGCCTATGACGCCGCGGGGGGTGTCGTCATGCGCGACCTGTTCCAGCAGGACGATGGCGGTTGGCTGCAGGATCCGGCGTTGCTCGACCGGATTGTTGCCGAGAAGCTGCAGACCGACGCCGCCGCCATTGCCGCCGAAGGCTGGAAATGGATCGAGGTCGCGGTCGAGTTCCCCTATGGCCACACCTCCGGCCTGCGCCGCCTCGCCGGCGAACCGCCCGCGCTCACCGACGAGGAGCAGGCCCGTCGAAACTCGTTGCAGGCCGAATTTGACAAGTTGGAAGCGGACTATGCCGAGGCAGACGAGTTGCCGGCCGAGATTGACCAGCGGCTTGGCGAGATCGAAACCACGCTCGAGGCCTTCGACGCACGCCCGGTCATCTACGACCCCGCCGAGATCGCCCGCGCGGGCGTATTCGTCAGCGTTGATGCCGATGGCACGCTACGGGTCGATCGCGGTTATGTCCGTCGCGGGGACGAGGCCCCGGTCGAACCCGAGCCCGAAGCGGGAGGCGAAGCGCCCGCAGGCGCTGAGCGCCAGGGTGCCGTCCAGCGTGCGGTCATCACCATCGGCGGCGGCGCATCGCCCGCTCCCGCCGAACCGCCAGAGGAAGATGACGGCATCAAGCCCTTGGCCGATCGCCTCGTCACCGAGCTCACCGCCCATCGGACGCTCGCGCTCCGGGACGCACTGGCGAACGATCCAGGCACCGCGTTCGTGGCAGTGCTGTACACGCTTTGTCTCGGCGCATTCTATCGTATGTCGTCGGCGACCTGTCTTGAGATCTCGGCCAAGAGCGCGAGTTTCAATGCCCAGGCGCCGGGACTCGCCGACACCGCCTTGGCCAAGGCGATCGAGACCCGCCATCAGCAATGGTCGAAGCAGCTGCCCAAGGCCGAGGATGATCTTTGGGACGCATTGGTCGCGTTCGACAGCGACAGCCAAACGGCGCTGTTCGCGCATTGCGCGTCGCTTTCCGTCAATGCCGTGCATGAGCCTTGGAATCGTAATCCACATCGCATCGCCCATGCCGACCGTCTCGCCCGCGCGGTCAATCTCGACATGGCAGCGGCGGGCTGGACCCCCACCGTCGACAACTATCTCGGCCGGGTCACCAAGGCGCGCATCCTCGAGGCGGTGCGCGATGCCAAGGACGAAGCAGCGGCGCAGCTCATCGACCATCTGAAGAAACCGGAGATGGCGAAGGAGGCCGAGCGTCTGCTCGCTGATTCGGGCTGGCTGCCCGAACCGCTCCGTACGCCGACGATGGAAACCCTGACGCCGGCGGCTGCGACCGATGCCGAGCCGGAAGGCTTACCGGCCTTCCTCGCCGCGGAAGATGACATGCAGTCTGCAGTGCCAGAGCCCAGCGTCATCGCCGCGGAATGACCCTCCCTCAGCGGGGCGGCTCCGGTCGCCCCGCTTTCTCTCACATCGGGAAAACCATCATGAATACCTTCACAGTCACGGTCGCCTATTACGACACGTGGAACGAGCAGACGGTCGTTGTCGCTGCCGACTCCGTCGAGGAAGCTTGCACCAAGGCAATCGAGGTCGCCGACGGCGAGCGCGTCGATCGCTACCAACTTCATTCCTGGGACCCCGGCGTCACCTTCGTCGCTGGGATCGCGGAAGGCGGCAGCCCCGACGACAATGATGCCGCCTATGTGCTCGACAATGTCATCGGCGGCCCGATCCCGTTCGAGCATTCCGAGGAAGCCGCCTTCAGCGCCAGCGCGCTGCTCGACGCCCTGAAGGCCGCACTCCCCGAACTCGAAAGCGAGCTCGAACAACGCGAGCATTCGGGAAATGGCGAAGCGGCCGAAGCGTTGCGCGCGATCGTTGCCCAGGTCCGAAGCGCTATCCGAGGAGGCAGATGATGACCGAGTATCTCGTGAAAGTCGGCTTCTGGCTCCGCGCCTATGACAGCGTCGCCGTCGAAGCCGCGACCGATGCCGAGGCCATCGAGAAGGCCAAGGCCGCCGCGAAGACCGCGATGGAGTCCCGCGCGCATCCCGAAGCGACCGACACCGACGAGCGGCGTCAAGGTTTAATCGCCTATATCGACCGCCTCGGTCCGGGCGGCCGCAAGGCCGTCGCCGAGGATGTCGCGTTCGATGACGACCGCATCGATGGTCCTGCCTGACGATACCGGCGATCATCGTGGACAACATCTGCGGGATCCGCTGACCGTATTGATCCTCGATCTCAGGGCCCGCTGCGGCGGGCCCTTTTTCTTTGGGAGGACACCGAGAGGAAGAGGGCGGCCGGGAGTGAGGTGAGGCCCGCTGGGTGAAGAGAGCGCTCGGCCGGGTCCCATCGCACCCCGCTCTCGGAGATCCGCCCATGAACCTCTTCAATCCCGCCGCAGCACAGGCTGCGGCGACCCTCCCGCTACTCGCGGAGCATTCCAAGTCCGATCGTGCCTCAGCCCTGTTTCAGGCAGGCACAGTTCTGGTACAGGCGCTCGGCCAGGGCCGAGCGCTTGACGCCCACACTTTGCGCGCAGCCATGGAAACGGCGTTCGGAGGCTCCGACGCCGAGGGCGCCTGGAGCTGGAAACTCGCCTATGATTCCTGTGAGGCGGCGCAGGTGCTGTTCCTGCGCAAGTTTGGCAATGCCATGCGCGCCCGTGCGGGTTCGCCGGCGGCTTTCCTCGCCATGCTCGCCAAGCTCACGGCGCTACTCCCTTCGCACACAAAGCGCTCGGAGGAGTCCGAGGCGCTCCAGCAATTTTCGACGCCGATCCCGCTCGGCTTCGCCACGGCGACGGCCGCCGCCATCGGCCCTGCCGATATCGTGATGGAGCCCTCAGCCGGCACCGGCCTGCTCGCCATCTTCGCCGAGCTTGCCGGAGCCCAGCTCGCTCTGAATGAACTCGCCGAGACACGCGCGAATCTCCTCGATGCGTTGTTTCCCGCGATACAAGTCACGCGCCAAGATGCGGCACACATCCACGACCATCTCGACCTCTCAGTACGGCCGACGGTGGTGCTGATGAACCCGCCGTTCTCGGCCGCCGCCCATGTGCACGGCCGGGTCGCCGACGCCGCATTGCGCCATATCGCGTCGGCGCTGGCGCGCCTCGCCGATGGCGGGCGCCTGGTCGCCATCACCGGCGCCAGCCTCTCGCCGGACAATCCGACTTGGCGCGATGGTTTCGTGCGCCTCCAGGAGCGCGGGCGCGTCGTGTTCTCGGCCGCCATCGATGGCCGCACCTATGCGCGCCAGGGCACCACGATGGATACGAGACTGACCGTCATCGACCGGGTCCCCGCCGCCGATCCCACTGTCTTCCCGCCGTCGCCAGGCGCGGCCGCCGATCCCGCGATCTTGCTCGACTGGGTCGGGCGCCTCGTCCCGGAACGCCCCGTCATGGCGATGGCGCCGAACAACCTGCTGGCGCCGCGTCCGATGCTTCGCGCGACGTCGGCGCGGGTCGTCGTTCCGCGTCCCCCGCGCGCCGCCGCTCCGGTTCCGGCTGAGGTCATCGAGCTTGCTTACGAGCCCTGCGATTGGACGCCGGCCGAAGGCAGCCGCATGACCGAGGCGCTCTACGAGGCCTTTTCCCTTCAATCGATCGGCATTCCCGGTGCGCTACCGCATCCGACGCGATTGGTGCAGTCGGCGGCGATGGCATCGGTCGCGCCACCGAAGCCGAGCTATCGGCCGCTTCTGCCGCAAGCCGTCATCGCCGGCGGTCTGCTCTCCGACGCCCAGCTCGAGAGCGTCATCTATGCCGGCGAGGCGCATTCGGGCCATCTCGCCGGATCGTGGATCGTCGACGAGACCCTCGATGTCGTTTCGGCAGCACCCGACGATGCCGAGAACGCCGTTCGCTTCCGCCGGGGCTGGTTCCTCGGCGACGGCACCGGCGCCGGCAAGGGCCGCCAGGTCGCCGGCGTGCTCCTCGACAATTGGCTGAAGGGGCGCAGGCGCGCGATCTGGATCTCCAAGTCCGACAAACTGCTCGAGGACGCCCGGCGCGACTGGTCGGCGCTCGGCCAGGAACGGCTCCTGATCACGCCGCTCGCCCGCTTCAAGCAGGGCACGCCGATCCGGCTTGGCGAGGGCATCCTATTCACCACCTATGCCACGCTGCGCTCCGCCGAACGCGAGTCCAAGGTGTCGCGCGTGCAGCAGATCATCGATTGGCTGGGTCGCGACTTCGATGGCGTCATCGTGTTCGACGAGTCTCACGCCATGCAGAATGCCGCCGGCGAGAAGTCCGAGCGCGGCGACAAGGGCCCGTCGCAGCAGGGCCGTGCCGGCCTCCGCCTGCAACACGCCTTGCCCAATGCCCGCGTGCTCTATGTCTCCGCGACGGGTGCGACCACCGTCCACAATCTCGCCTATGCGCAGCGCTTGGGTCTATGGGGCGGCGCCGACTTTCCCTTCGCGACCCGAGCCGAGTTCGTTCAGGCGATCGAGGCTGGTGGCGTCGCCGCCATGGAGGTGCTTGCCCGCGATTTGAAGGCGCTCGGCCTGTATGCCGCCCGCTCGCTCTCCTACGAGGGCGTCGAGTACGAGTTGCTCGAGCACACGCTCAGCTCCGAGCAGGTGCGCATCTACGACGCCTACGCCGGCGCCTTTCACGTCATCCACAACAATCTCGATGCAGCGATGCAGGCCGCCAACGTTACGGGCGAGACCGGCACGCTGAACGCGCAGGCTAAATCCGCGGCCCGGTCGGCGTTCGAAAGCGCCAAGCAGCGCTTCTTCAACCACCTCATCACGGCGATGAAAACACCGACGCTGATCGCGGCGATCGGGCGCGATCTCACAGCCGGCCACGCCGCAATCGTCCAGATCGTCTCGACCGGCGAGGCGCTGATGGAACGCCGCCTCGCGGAGATTCCGACCGAAGAGTGGAGCGACGTCTCGGTCGACATCACGCCGCGCGAGTACGTCCTCGATTATCTGGCACACTCATTTCCGACGCAGCTCTTCGAACCCTTCACCGACGGCGAGGGCAATCTTTCGTCGCGGCCGGTCTTTCGCGACGGTCAGCCCGTCCACTGCCGCGAGGCCGTCGAACGGCGCGACCGCATGATCGAACGTCTGGCGTCGCTCGCTCCGGTCCAGGGCGCCCTCGATCAAATCGTTCACCGCTTCGGCACGGACAAGGTCGCCGAGGTCACCGGTCGCTCGCGGCGGATCGTGCGCAAGCTCGGTTCGGGCGGCGGCGATCGCCTCGCGGTCGAGGGCCGCGCCGGGTCGGCCAATCTCGCGGAAACACAGGCGTTCATGGACGACGAGAAGCGCGTCCTCGTCTTCTCCGACGCCGGCGGCACGGGAAGGTCCTACCACGCCGATCTCGGCGCAAAGAACCGGCGGCTCCGCGTTCATTATCTGCTCGAGGCGGGCTGGAAAGCCGATACCGCCATCCAGGGCCTCGGCCGCTCGAACCGCACCAACCAAGCCCAGCCGCCGCTGTTCAGGCCGATCGCCACCGACGTGAAGGCCGAGAAGCGATTCCTCTCCACCATCGCGCGCCGTCTCGACACGCTCGGCGCCATCACGAAGGGTCAGCGCCAGACCGGCGGCCAGGGCTTGTTTCGCGCCGACGACAATTTGGAATCCGTCTATGGCCGCGCGGCGCTGCGCCAGCTCTATGTCCTGCTCTATGCCGGCAAGGTCGAAGGCTGTTCTTTCCAAGCCTTCGAAGACGCGACAGGCCTCAAGTTGACCGATGGCGACGGCTCGCTTCGCGAAGATCTGCCGCCGATCACGACCTTCCTCAATCGCCTACTTGCGCTGACCATCGATCTCCAAAACACGCTGTTCATGGCGTTCGAGGGACTGCTGACGGCGAAGATCGAGGGCGCGATCTCGTCCGGCGCTTACGACCTCGGCGTCGAGACGCTCTCGGCCGAGAGCCTCGCGATCATCGACCGCCGTGCCATCTACACCCACCCCCAGACCGGCGCGGAGACGCGGGTATTCACCGTCGCCCGCCGCGATCGCAACAAGCCGATCACCCTCGACGAGGCGCTCGAACGGGCGGACGATCCACGTGCCCGGTTGCTGGTCAACATCCAGTCCGGCGGTGCCGCCGTGCAGGTTCCCGCGCCAAGTCTCATGCTCGACGACGGACAGGTCGAACGCCGCGTGCGACTGCTGCGGCCGATGGAGCGCACCGCGTTGCCGCTCCACGCCTTGGCACAGACGCAATGGAGGGAATCCGACCGCGGGGCCTTCGCCGCCGCTTGGCAAGCCGAGGTCGCCAACGTCCCGGAGTTCTCGACGAGCACCTTCCATATCGTCACCGGCCTCCTGCTGCCGATCTGGCGCCGTCTGCCGGACGAGGGCTGCCGGGTCTATCGGCTCCAGACCGATAACGGTGACCGCGTGATCGGCCGTCTCGTCTCGCCGGCCTGGGTCGCCCAGGCAGTCGAGGCGGAGGCGCCGACGCTTTCGCCAGCCGACGCCTGGAACGCCGTGCTTGATGGCAGGACCATCCTCGATCTCGCCGACGGAATTCAGCTTCGCCGCGTTAAGGTCATGGGTGAGTTCCGCGTCGAGCTCGTCGGCTTCAGTGACGGCATGGTCGACCGCCTGAAGGCGATGGGGCTCGTTTCGGAGATCATCTCCTGGCGGCTGCGCCTATTCATTCCCACGGGCGCGAACGGCCCGGCGATTCTGGGCGTCGTGCTGACGCGGCATCCGCTCACGCGCATCTCCGACCGAGCGGCGGTTTGAGGACGCCGCGGCCATGTCCCGCCCAGCCGCCGATCTGGCGCGTCGCCTCGCGCGTGATGCCGAGGCTGTGTGCCGCCGATATCTCCCCAACGGACGTCGCCAAGGCCGCTACTGGATCGCCGGCGATGTCATGAACACGCCTGGACGCAGCCTCTATGTCCGTCTCCACGGTCCCGACTCCGGTCCAGGCGCCGCCGGCAAGTGGACTGATTCCGCGACCGGCGAGCATGGCGATCTCCTCGATCTGATTGCACTCAATCGCGGCCTGGATCGGCTGCGCGACACGCTCGACGAGGCGCGTTCCTTCCTCGCCTTGCCGCGCCCGTCCGAGCCGACCGGGCGAGCGCTATTGAAGCCGGCGCCGAGCGGATCGCCGGAGGCCGCCCGTCGCTTGTTCCATGCCGGCCGCCCCGTGCCAGGCACGCCCGCCGAGGCTTATCTACGCGCCCGGGACATCACGGCGCCCCTCGCTTGGCCAGCGCTCCGCTACCACCCGTCCGTCTACTATCGCGAGTCTGAGCACGCCCCGCTCGACGTCTGGCCGGCCTTGCTCGCCGCGGTGACGGATCTCGATGGCCGAATCACCGGCATCCTGCGCACTTGGATCGACCCGGTACGGCGGACCAAGGCGCCCCTCGCCGATCCGCGCCGGGCGCTCGGCCACCTTCTCGGCAGCGGCGTACGCTTTGGCACCGCGACCGATGTGCTGGCGGCAGGGGAAGGCCTCGAAACCATGCTCGCGTTAAAATCAGTTCTGCCCTTGCTGCCGATGGTCGCCGGGCTCTCGGCCAACCACCTTGCCGCCCTCGACCTGGCCCCGGCGCTGCGCCGTCTCTACGTCGCTCGCGACAATGACGCGGCCGGTTTCAAAGCGGCGGAACGGCTGCACGAACGCGGCGCGGCGGCCGGTATCGAAGTCCGTGACCTCGCACCGGTCTACGCCGACTTCAACGTCGACCTGCGCCGTCTTGGCCCGGCGGCCATGCTCGCGCGCGTGATCGACCAGCTTGTCGCGTCCGATGTGGCG
>DATGFU010000182.1:0-35082 GCA_035308865.1 Allostellaceae bacterium
GTGGGGATCGTGAACGCCTCGCCCATCCTCCGGACGATCGGGGCGGGGCTTTGCGCCGCTGCCGCGCTGTCGGCCCTCGTGCTGTTCGCCGACCTGTTCTGGCTGATCCTGCGTGCGCAGTTCGTCGACGTGGCGGGCCGCCTTCATCTGCGCGGTGCCATCTTCATCGGCGCGACGGTCGTCGCCATCGCATCCGTCGTTCCCAGCGCCGTCCATGCCTTCAGCCTGCTTCAGGAGCAGTCGCGGCCGCATGCGCGGCTGGAATTTGCCGGGCTCGCCGCCGAGCCTGCGCAGAACCGCCTCAACCTCCTGCCGGTGCTGCGCTTCGCCAATGACGGCCAGCTGGCCGCCACCCATGTCCAGGCCTTCGGCCTGTCCTATGCGGACATGTTTCTCATGACGGTGGAGGAGCAGAAGCGCTACATGCGCCGCGTGGTGGCGGCGGCGCGGAAGCCCGATGTGGAGCCGGACGACCCGCGCGAGCTGACGGTCGGCGGCGAGACCACGCTGCGGCTGACGCAGACACCGCTCGAGAAGGCCGACTACCAGTCGATTTCCGACGGCCAGAAATCGTTCTACGTCTTCGCCGTCGCCCGGTTCTCCGATGCGGCGCCCGGGCCGGACAAGTACTGGCTCAGCGAGTTCTGCGGCGTGTTCAGCGCCGGGCTCGCGAAATGGGAGCCCTGCGCCGTCGGATCCAACACCGTCGAACTCGTGAAGTAATAGGTCTCGGCGGCCGTCTTACCGTGCCATGCTGCAGAAGATCGGCCCCTTGTCGTTGAAGCCGATGACGCCGCTCACGGCGTCGAGATCGATGATGATGGCATTGCCTGTGCGCTTAGGATCGGACTGCTGCTCCCGTTCGTGAGCGAGCGAGAAGACCCGTTCGCGCTCCGCCTCGTCGTCGGCGATCCGCGCCCGCCCGTTGAACTGCAGCATCGGCACGGCGGGCGAGCGGTACATCATCGCCACGTGCGGGTTGTTCCGGATCGCCTCGATCGTGCCGCCTGTGGTGTTGCGCACCCAGAGGCAGAGCTGGTCTTCGCTGTAGACCGCCGTGCTGCCGCGGAAGGAGAGGATCGGCTTGCCGTCGCGGTCGACGACGGCGAGCACGAGCACATTGCCGCTGTCGAGCGCGCCGGTGACGAAGCCGCGGATTTCGGGGGTGAGGACGAGAGGAGCGGGGGTCGCCATGGTCTGTTTCCTTGATGAGGCGGCTCAGAAGACTTCGGCGAAGAGGCTCAGCATCTCCGACCACGAGCGCGCATCGGCCCCCGCATCGTAGCGTGCGAAGTCCGGCCGGCCGAGCTTTTCGGCATCGGGGTTGGTGAAGCTGTGCACGACGCCGCCGTAGAGGTGGAGCCGCCAATCGACCCCGCCTTTCCGCATCTCCTGCTCGAAGGCGGCGCGCTGCTCCGGTGGGATGCCGGGATCGTCGGCGCCGATGCACACCAGCACCTTGCCCTTGATGTTCTTCGCATCCTGCGGCGCCGCGGTGGCGAGGCCGCTGTGGAACCCAACCATCGCGGCCACGCCGGCACCGCTGCGGCCCAGCTCCAGCGCCATCGTGCCGCCGAAGCAGAAGCCGATGGCGGCGATCTTCGAAGCGTCGACCTCCGGCCGGGCCGTCAGCGCGTCGAACCCGCGGCGCGCCCGTGCCCGGATGCGATCCGGCGCGTCGCGCAGCGGCCCGATCAGCCCCATGACCTGCTCGAGTCCGGTGACGATCGCGCCGTCGCCGTGCAGGTCGCAGGCGAGCGCCGCGTAGCCGAGCCCGGCCAGCCGTTCTGCACGAGACTTCGCGTGCGGCCCGAGGCCGAACGCCTCCGGGAAGACGAGCACGCCCGGGCGCTTTCCCGGCTTCGCGTCGTCAAGGTAGAGAAGGCTGATCATGTGGAGCCCATCGGCCTCGTAGGTCAGGGTTTCGCTCCGCACGCCCATGTCGTCTCCTCGATCCGGTGGAAGGCGCATACCATAAGCGGCGGCGGGTGACACAAGCTAGTGCGCGGGCATCGCAGGATGCCATGGGCGGGAGATGCGACCGCCGCGAGGCCCAGCCGGCTCCCCTTGCGCGCTCGAACCGGCTAAACGGAAGCGATGATGCTGCCGATCGCCCCATGAGCACGATCGCCGCCGTGATCGCCGAGGCCGGCGATCCGGTCCTTTGGCAGATCGTGCGGCTGTCGCTGGGGGTGAGCGTCGGCGCCACGGCGATCGCGTCGGCCGCCGGGCTGCCGCTCGGCGCCGCGCTTGCCGTGTTCCGGTTTCCCGGCCGCGTCGCCTTGATCCTGGGGGCCAACGCGCTGCTCGGCCTGCCGCCCGTGGTGGTGGGTCTGGCGCTTTATCTCCTGCTCTCGCGATCGGGGCCGCTTGGCGCGCTGGGGCTGCTCTTCACGCCGGCGGCCATGGTCGTCGCGCAGGCCATGCTGGCGCTGCCGATCGTGACGGCGCTGGCGCACCGCCAGGTCGCCGACCTCTGGCGCAGCTACGGCGATGCCTTGATGGATCTGGGCGCCACGCGCGGACGGTCGATCCCCGTGCTGCTGGCGATGGGCCGGCTTCACATGTTGACGGCCGTGCTCGCCGGGTTCGGCCGGGCGGTGTCCGAGGTCGGCGCAATCCTGTTGGTCGGCGGCAATATCGCGGGCTATACCCGCACCATGACGACGGCGATCGCGCTGGAGACGAGCAGGGGCGATCTGCCGCTGGCCCTCGGCCTCGGCCTGCTGCTGATCGGGCTCAGCGTGCTTGTCAGCATGGTCGCCTTCGGCCTCGCCGGCAGGTCCGGCGCATGAGGCTGCGCGGCTTCGTCCTCGGACTGCTCGCCTGCGTCGCGGCGGCCCCCGCCTTCGCCGCCGACGCCATCGTGCTCGCGTCGACCACCTCGGTCGAAAACTCGGGGCTGCTCGGACGCATTCTGCCGGACTTCACGGCGTCCAGCGGCATCGAGGTGCATGTCGTGGCGCAGGGCACGGGACAGGCGCTCGACATGGCACGGCGCAATGATGCCGACCTGCTCCTCGTGCACGATCCCGAGGCCGAGCAGCATTTCCTGGACGGCGGCGACGGCATCAATCGCCGTCAGATCGCCTGGAACGACTTCATCATTGTTGGTCCCCATGCGGACCCGGCGCGTGTGGCGGGCGGTCACGATGCGGTCGCTGCCTTCAAGGCAATCACGCGGGCTCAGGCGGCGTTCGTCTCGCGCGGCGACCGCAGCGGCACGAATGCGCTCGAGCTGCGGCTCTGGAAGGCGGCTGCACTCGATCCGAAGAGCGGCGCCGGGAGCTGGTACCGGGACATTGGCGGCGGCATGGGCCAGGCGCTCAACGCCGCCGCGGCGATGCCGGCCTATACGCTATCGGATCGCGGCACCTGGCTCAGTTTCAAGAACAAGGGGCCGCTCGCGATCGTCGTCGAGGGCGATCCGCAACTCGTCAACCGCTACGACGTGATCGAGCTCGACCCGGCCAAGCACGGTGACCGGCGGCTGCAGGACGCGGCGAAACTCGCCGCCTGGCTCGTCTCGGCCGATGGACAACGCGCGATCGGCGCCTATCAGATCGACGGGGAGCAGCTTTTCCACCCCTCGGCCGACGCACCGAAATAGGCCGCTAATCCTCCGGCGCGACCGTGACGCGGATGCCTTCGAGGGCCTCGGAGACGGGGATCTGGCAGGACAGGCGGGACGAGGCCTCGCGGTGGCTGGAGGTGTCGAGCAAATCGTTCTCGTCCGGGCTCATCGGCGGCAGGCGGTCGGCAAACTCGGGATCGACATAGACGTGGCAGGTGGCGCAGGAGCAGCAGCCGCCGCAGAGCGCCATCACCTCGTCGATCCCCGCCCCGCGGATCGTCTGCATGAGCGAATCGCCCTGCGTGCCGGTGATGGCTTTCGCTTCGCCCGACCGCAGGACCACTGTGAGACTGACCGTCATTACCGAACCCGCCCGAAGATGCGTCGATAGGGCCGCATCGCGGCGGCCGAAGCCGTATGGAGCACAGCTTCCCGCCGCCATGCAATGGGCGAGGGGAATGCGCATGGCGGCTGCGTTTCCGGAGGGGGCCGTCTAGCCTCCCGGAAGAAACCGGGTGCGGTTCTCGGCGACCTGGCGGGCGATGAACTCGCTGGTCGCCCGGATACGCGGCAGGGCGTGCAGATCGGCGTGGGTCACCAGCCAGAAGGTCCGGGTGAGCGAGACGGTGTCTCCGAGCACTGGCACGAGGCCGGGCTCGGCCGAGGCCATGAAGTAGGGCAGCACGCAGATGCCGGCGCCCGAGACCGCCGCTGCGTACTGGGCGACGAGGTTCGAGCTGCGGATCTGCGGTGCCAAGCCCGGCGCGATCAGCGGCAGGTAGTCGAGCTCCGGCGTGAAGATGAAGTCCTCGACATAGCCGATCAGGGTGTGGCTGCGCAGATCCTCGACCGTCTCGATCACCGGCCGGCGGGCGAGATAATCCGGTGCGGCGTAGAGGCCGAGCCGGTAATCGGTCAGCTTGACCGCGTGCAGCCTTCCTTCGCTCGGCCGCGACAGGCCGATCGCGATGTCGGCCTCGCGGCGCGACAGGCTGAAGATGCGCGGCATCGCCACCAGCTCGACGGTCAGCCGCGGGAAGGCCTCGCATAGCTTGGCGATGCGGCGGGCGAGGAAGGCGCTGCCGAACCCGTCGGGGGCGCCGATCCGCACCGTGCCGGAGACCGGCGGATCGTCGCCGCGGGTCTCGTGGAGGGCGGCCAGCGCCCCGCGCTCCATGGTTTCGGCGGTCGGCATGAGGCGCAGGCCGAACTCGGTCAGGCGATAGCCTTGCAGGCTTCGCTCGAAGAGTGGCACGCCCAGCGACGCTTCGAGCGCTGCCACGCGGCGGCTCACCGTCGCATGGTCCTGGCGCAATTGGGCGGCGGCCGCAGTCAGGCGCCCGGTGCGGGCAACCGCCAGGAAGTAGCGCAGATGGTCCCAGTCGAACTCCCGCCCGTACATCTGCGACGCTCCGCGCAACGGCTGTGCGAAACTTCATATACGAATCCCCGGATCTTTGTGCGATATCCCGCATAATTCGATCGGCCAACCCGGGAAGCGAGGGAGATGGACGTCACGCTCAGCGAGGACCAGCTGGCCTTCCAGGCGGCCGCGCGCGACTTCGCCCAGGAGGTGCTGCTGCCGTCGGCCGCCGAATGGGACGAGCACAAGACCTTCCCTGTCGAGGCCTTGCGCCAGGCGGCATCGCTGGGCTTTGCCGGCATGACGGTGAGCGAGGAGGCGGGCGGCCCGGGTCTGTCGCGGCTCGATTCCGCGATCGTCATCGAGGAGCTGGCGGCGGCCGATCCGTCGACCGCGGCCTATCTCTCGATCCACAACATGGCGGCCGGCATGATCGACCGCTACGGCAACGACGAGCAGCACGGGCGTTTCCTGCCGGCGCTCCTCACCATGGAGCGCTTCGCCAGCTACTGCCTGACCGAGCCCGGCGCCGGATCGGATGCCGGCAACCTCAAGGCGCGGGCCGAGCGTCGCGGCGACCAGTACGTCATCAACGGCAGCAAGGCCTTCATCTCCGGCGGCGGGGTGAGCGACGTCTACGTCGCGATGCTCAGGACCGGCGCCGCCGGCCCCAGGGGCATCTCCACGATCGTGGTCGAGAAGGGCACGCCCGGCCTCAATTTCGGCAAGCAGGAGCGCAAGCTCGGCTGGAACAGTCAGCCGACCTCGGCGGTGATCTTCGAGGATTGCGCGGTGCCGGCCGCGAACCGGCTCAGCGAAGAGGGCGACGGGTTCAAGATCGCGATGACCGGGCTCGACGGCGGGCGGATCAATATCGCCGCCTGCTCGCTGGGCGGCGCCCGGGCCTGCCTGGAGCTGGCGCGCGAGCACCTGCTGACGCGCGAGCAGTTCGGCAAGAAGCTGGCCGAGTTCCAGGCCCTGCAATTCCGCCTCGCCGACATGGCGACCGAGCTGGAGGCGGCGCGGCTGATGGTCTGGCGCGCGGCGGCGAGCCTCGATGCCGGCTCGCCGGACGCGACGATGCACTGCGCCATGGCGAAACGCTTCGCCACCGATGCCGGGTTCCGCATCTGCAACGAGGCGCTGCAGATGCATGGCGGCTACGGCTACATCAAGGACTACCCGATCGAGCGCTATCTGCGCGATCTGCGGGTCCATCAGATCCTCGAAGGAACTAACGAGATCATGCGGGTGATCATCGCGCGGAAGCTGCTCGGCCAATGACCGGAGAAACCGACGACATCCTGCTCGAACGGGTCGGCGGGATCGGGCTGATCACGCTGAACCGCCCGAAGGCGCTGAACGCCTTCACCCACGAGATGTACCTGACGCTGGAGCCGGTGCTGGACGCGTGGAACGCCGATCCGGCGGTCGCTGCCGTCGTCATCCGCGGCACCGGCGGCAAGGCCTTCTGCGCCGGCGGCGACATAAGGGCGCTGTGGGAAAGCGGGCCGGGTGTGAAGGGGAAGGACGACCTCAAGAGCCGCTTCTTCGTCGACGAGTACCGTGTCATCCGGAAGGTTCACCATCTGTCGAAGCCCTATGTCGCCCTGATCGACGGGGTGACGATGGGCGGCGGCGTCGGCATGTCGGTGAACGGCCGCTTCCGCGTGGCGACGGAGAACACGCTGTTTGCCATGCCCGAGACCGGGATCGGCATGATTCCGGATGTCGGCGGCACGCGGATCCTGCGCGCCTGCCCCGGCCGCATCGGGCTCTATCTCGGCCTGACCGGCGCCCGGCTGAAGGGCGGCGCCGACCTTCTCCATGCCGGGATCGCGACGCATTTCCTGCCGGCGGAGCGCATTCCGGCATTGCTGGATGCGCTGGCGACGGCGGCCGACGCTCCGGCGACGCTGGAGCGGTTCTCCGCCGATCCCGGCCCGTCGGCGCTCCGCGATCTCCAGCCGGCGATCGACCGCTGCTTCGGCCAGCCGACGCTGCCGGCGATCATCGAGGCACTCCGTGCCGAGCCGGACGCCTGGGCCGCGACGGCGCTGAAGGCGATCGAGCGGGCCTCGCCGGCCTCGCTCGCCATGACCTTCTGGCAGCTGCACCCGCGCGACCCGGTCACGATGGAGCAATCGCTGGCGCTCGAATACGGCCTCGTCCAGCAGGTGATGGAAGGCCACGATTTCTTCGAAGGCGTGCGGGCGGTGCTGGTCGACAAGGACCAGTCGCCGAAATGGCAGCCCGCCTCGCTGGCGGCGCTCGACGACGCGACGGTCGGCCGGATCATCGCGGCGGCCGAAGCCTCGGCAAAAACCCTGGAGAGCCTGTCATGACGCGGATCGCCTTCGTCGGCCTCGGCAATATGGGCGGCCCGATGGCCGCGAACCTTTTGAAGGCCAGCCATCAGGTCGACGGTTTCGACCTCAGCGCCGCGGCGCTGGCGGCGCTCGCCGAGAAGGGCGGGCGGCGCGCCGGCTCGGTCGCCGAGGCGGTGGCAGAGGCTGATGTCGTCGTTACCATGCTGCCGGCCGGCCCGCATGTCCGCAGCACCTATGGCGGCGAGACCGGCATCATCGCCAAGGCGAAGCGCGGCGCGCTGCTGATCGACTGCTCGACCATCGACGTCGAGAGCGCGCGGGCGGTCGCGAAGGATGCGGCGGGCGCCGGTCTCGCCATGGTCGATGCGCCCGTATCCGGCGGCACCGGCGGGGCGACCGCAGGCACGCTCACCTTCATGGTGGGCGGCGAGGCCGAGGCGGTCGAGCGGGCCCGGCCGGTCCTCGAGGCGATGGGCAAGACGATCGTCCATTGCGGCGGCGCCGGGACGGGCCAGGCGGCCAAGATCTGCAACAACATGATCCTCGGCATCTCGATGACCGCGGTCAGCGAGGCCTTCGTGCTGGCCGAGAAGCTGGGACTCGACGCGCAGAAGCTGTTCGACGTCAGCGCGAAATCCTCCGGCCAGTGCTGGTCGCTCACGGCCTATTGCCCGGTGCCGGGTCCGGTGCCGACCTCGCCGGCCAATCGCGACTACGCGCCCGGCTTCACGGTCGACATGATGCTGAAGGACCTGAAGCTGGCCCAGCAGGCGGCGCAGGCTTCCGGTGCGGCGACGCCGCTCGGCGCCGAGGCGGCGTCGCTCTACCAGCTGCTCGCCGCGCAGGGCCAGGGCGGCAAGGATTTCTCGGCGATCATCAAGTTGCTGCGCGGCACCGCATGAAGAGCGGCCCGCTCGCCGGCATCGTCGTCGCGGATCTCTCGCGGATCCTGGCCGGTCCTTACTGCACGCTGCTCCTCGCCGAGCTCGGCGCCCGCGTCATCAAGGTCGAGACGCCGGGCACCGGCGACGATGCGCGGCACTACGGCCCGTTCGTCGACGGCAAGTCGGCCTATTTCGCCTCGATCAACCGCGGCAAGGAATCGATCGCGCTCGATCTCAAGGACCCGAAGGATTTCGCGGTCCTTGAGGCGCTTCTCGGCCGCGCCGACGTGCTGGTCGAGAATTTCCGCCCCGGCACGATGGAGAAGCTTGGCCTCGGCTGGGAGGTGCTGCATCCCCGCTATCCGCGGCTGATCTACGCTTCCGCTTCCGGCTTCGGCCAGACCGGTCCCGCTGCCAAGACGCCGGCCTACGACATGGTGGTCCAGGGCATGGGCGGGATCATGAGCATCAACGGCCATCCCGGCGACAAGCCGGCGCGGGTCGGGGTCTCGATCGGCGATCTCGGTGCCGGGCTCTACACGACGGTCGCGGTCAATGCCGCGCTCTATCATCGGGCGATGACCGGAGAGGCGACGCGGATCGACATCGCCATGTTCGACTGCCAGCTGGCGCTGCTGGAGAACGCGGTGGTGCGCTACCAGGCGACGGGGCAGGTCCCGGGGCCGCTCGGCGCCCGCCATCCCGCGATCGCGCCTTTCGAGCCTTACGAGACGGGTGACGGCGAGCTCATCATCGCCGGCGGCAACGACGCCCTCTTCCGCAAACTCTGCGCGGTGCTCGGTGTCGAAGATCTGGCCGAGGACGATCGCTTCCGGACGAACGATCTGCGCTGCCGCCATGCCGACGCGCTCAAGGCCGAGCTGGAAGCGGTGCTGCGCACGCGGCCGCGCGCCGAGTGGGTGGCGCGCCTCGATACCGCCGGCATTCCTTGCGGGCCGATCAACACGATCGATCAGGCCCTTGCCCATCCCCAGGTCGCGGCGCGGAACATGCTCGTCGCGATCGACGATCCGGGGGCACCCACGCTCAAAGTCTCCGGGAATCCCTTGAAGCTCTCGGGCTTCGCCGATCCGGCCAGCCGCCCTCCGGCGCCCGGGCTCGACGCAGACCGGGCGCGCATCCTGGCCGATCTCGGCCTAGAATAAGGAACCAGCCGACATGACGCCCAATCTCGACCCCCATGCGCTCGCGAGCGAGCTGTCCAACAAGCTGCTGATCGACGGCAAGCTCGTGCCGGCACAGTCCGGCAAGAACTTCCAGGATCTGAACCCGGCCACCGGCGGGGTGATCGGCCATGCCCCGATGGCCGATCAGTCGGACGTGAACAGCGCCGTCGAGTCCGCCGCCAAGGCGCAGAAGGAATGGAAGAAGCTCCATCCGCGGGAGCGCGGCCGCCTGGTCGCCGAATGCGGCCGCAAGCTCACCGAGCATGCCGAGGAGATCGCCCGGCTGGTGGCGCTGGAGACCGGCAAGGCGCTGCGGACCGAGAGCCGCGTCGAGGCCGGCGTGCTGGCCGACGTGTTCCTGTTCTTCGGCGGACTCGGCGGCGAGCTCAAGGGCGAGGTCGTGCCCTTCAAGACCGACTCGATCACCTTCACCCAGCGCGAGCCGATCGGCGTCGTCGCCGCCATCATCCCGTGGAACGTGCCGCTGCTGCTGATGGCGCTCAAGATCGCGCCGGCGATGGTGGCGGGCAATGCCGTGGTGGTGAAGTCGCCGTCCGAGGCGCCACTCGCCGTGCTGCGCGTCTGCGAGATCATGAACACGGTCCTGCCGCCGGGCATCTTCAACATGCTTTCGGGCGGCGGCTCGACCACCGGGATGATGCTGGTCTCCCACCCCAAGGTCGGCAAGGTCACCTTCACCGGCTCGGTCGAGTCCGGGCGCACCGTCTACAAGGCCGCCGCGGAGAAGCTCATCCCGGTCACGCTGGAGCTCGGGGGCAAGAGCCCGATGATCGTCATGGGCGACGCCGATCTCGACAAGGCGGTCGCCGGTGCCGTCGTCGGCATGCGGTTCACCCGCCAGGGCCAGAGCTGCACGGCTTCGAGCCGGATGTTCGTCCACGAATCCGTCCACGACGAGTTCCTCAAGCGGCTCAAGGCCAAGGTCGACGCGATGGTGATCGGCGATCCGCTCGACGAGAAGACCGATATCGGCGCGATCATCTCGCCGAAGCAGTTCGACACGGTGAAGACCTACATCGCGTTGGGCGAGAGCCTGGGCGGAACGGCGCATCGCTGTTCGGCCATGCCGACCGACGGAAAGCTGGAGAGGGGCCTCTACATCCAGCCGGTGATCTTCACCGGGCTCGCGAACGACAGCCGCGTCGCGCAGGAGGAGATCTTCGGGCCGGTCACGGTGATGATCAGCTTCCGCGACTACGAGGACGCCATCGAGCAGGCGAACGACAGCGAGTTCGGCCTGGCCGCGACGATCTGGACGAAGGACCTCAAGACCGCGCTCGACGCCACGCAGCGGCTCGAGGCCGGCGTCGTGCAGGTCAACCAGAACATGGTGGTCCAGGCCAATATGTCGTATGGCGGCGTCAAGCTCTCGGGGCTCGGCAAGGAGGCGACGCTCGAATCCATGCTGGAGCACTTCACGCACAAGAAGACCATCATCCTGAATCTCGGCTGAGGCGGGCGCATGACCTACGAAAACATCCTCGTCGAGACGCGCGGCGCCGTCGGCCTCATCACGCTCAACCGGCCGAAGGCGCTGAACGCGCTCTGCGCCGCGCTGGTGTCGGAGCTCAACCAGGCGCTCGACGCGTTCGAGGCGGACGATGCGGTCGGCTGCATCGTGCTGACCGGCAGCGAGCGCGCGTTTGCTGCCGGCGCCGATATCCGCGAGCTGCAGGGCTATAGCTACATGGAGGCCTACACCAAGGGCCTGATCGAGTCGTGGCAGCGGATCACACAGATGAGGAAGCCGGTGATCGCCGCGGTCGCCGGCTATGCGCTGGGCGGCGGCTGCGAGTTCGCGATGATGTGCGACTTCATCATCGCGGCCGACAACGCCAAGTTCGGCCAGCCCGAGATCCTGATCGGCACGATTCCGGGCTCCGGCGGCACGCAGCGCCTCACCCGCCTCGTCGGCAAGTCGAAGGCGATGGAGCTGGTGCTGACCGGCCGCCAGATCGACGCCGCCGAGGCGGAGCGCTCGGGCCTCGTCGCCCGCGTCGTGCCGCTCGCCGACCTGATGCCGGAGGCGCTGAAGACGGCAGAGAAGATTGCCGCGCTGTCACGGCCGGTGGTGGCGCTCGCCAAGGAATGCGTGAACCGTGCGCTGGAGACGACGCTGGCGGAGGGCGTGCTGTTCGAGCGCCGCGTCTTCCACTCGACTTTCGCGACCGAAGATCAGAAAGAGGGCATGGCCGCCTTTGCCGAGAAGCGCCCGCCTACGTTCAAGCATCGGTGATGTGCGCTTCCGAGGGTAAGAACCCCTCTGCCGCACCGCGGGAGAGGGACTATTGTTGAGGCCGTCATGACCGATAAGCCGTTGCTTGCAGACTGGGATCGCCTCGCGTCGAAGGAGCTGAAGGGCGCCTCGGCGGAGACGCTCGCGCACGAGACGGCCGACGGGCTCCGGCTGAAGCCGCTCTACACCGAGGCCGATCTCGAAAGCCTGGCCCATCTCGGCTCGCTGCCCGGCATTGCGCCGTTCGTGCGCGGGCCGCGGGCGACGATGTACGCGAACCGGCCGTGGACGATCCGGCAATATGCCGGGTTCTCGACGGCCGAGGAGTCCAACGCCTTCTACCGCCGGAACCTCGCGGCCGGGCAAATGGGGCTGTCGGTCGCCTTCGATCTCGCGACCCATCGCGGCTACGACAGCGACCATCCGCGGGTGGTCGGCGATGTCGGCAAGGCCGGCGTCGCGATCGATTCCGTCGAGGACATGAAGATCCTGTTCGACGGCATTCCGCTCGAAAAGATGAGCGTGTCGATGACCATGAACGGCGCGGTGCTGCCGGTGCTGGCCGGGTTCATCGTCGCGGGGCTGGAGCAGGGGGTGGCGCTGGATCAGCTCTCGGGCACGATCCAGAACGACATCCTCAAGGAGTTCATGGTCCGCAACACCTACATCTATCCGCCCGAGCCCTCGATGCGGATCGTGTCGGACATCATCGCCTACACGGCCGAGCACATGCCGAAGTTCAACTCGATCTCGATCTCCGGCTACCACATGCAGGAGGCCGGGGCGACGACGGTCCAGGAGCTGGCGTTCACGCTGGCCGACGGGCTCGAATATGTGCGCGCGGCGCTGGCGCGCGGCCTCGACGTGGATGCCTTCGCGCCGCGGCTCTCGTTCTTCTTCGCGATCGGCATGGAGTTCTTCGCCGAGGTCGCCAAGCTGCGTGCGGCGCGGCTCCTGTGGGCCGAGCTGATGCAGCAGTTCAAGCCCAAGAAGGCCGAGAGCCTGGCGCTCCGCACCCATTGCCAGACCTCGGGCGTGAGCCTGACCGAGCAGGATCCCTACAACAACATCGTGCGGACCACGGTCGAGGCGATGGCGGCGGTGCTGGGCGGCACGCAGTCGCTGCACACCAACTCCTTCGACGAGGCGCTGGGCCTGCCGACCGAGACATCGGCGCGGATCGCGCGGAACACGCAGCTGATCCTCGCCGAGGAGACGGGCATCCCGAACGTCATCGATCCGATGGGCGGCAGCTATTATGTCGAGAGCCTGACCGCGGAACTCGCTGCCGCTGCGCGCAAGCTGATCGCCGAGGTCGAGGCGCTCGGCGGCATGACCAAGGCGGTGAGCGCCGGCATGCCGAAGCTGCGGATCGAAGAGTCGGCCGCCCGCCGCCAGGCCAAGGTCGACCGCGGCGAAGCGGTGATCGTCGGCGTGAACAAGTACCCGGCGCCCGAGGCCGCCGCCGTCGAGGTGCTGGACGTCGACAACACCAAGGTGCGCGAGAGCCAGGTGACGCGGCTGCGGCGGATCAAGGAGACGCGCGATCCTGCGTCAGTCAAGGAGGCGCTCTCGGCCCTGACCCGGGCGGCGTGGACGGGCGAGGGCAATCTGTTGGCGCTCGCCGTCGAGGCCACCAAGGCGCGCGCCACGGTCGGCGAGATCTCGGACGCGCTGGAGGTGGTCTACGGCCGCTACAAGGCCGACACGCACACGATCGCCGGGGTCTACGGCGCCTCCTACGAGGGCGACGAGGGGTTCGAGCGGATCCGCGGCGATGTCGAGGCCTTCGCCCGGCGCGAGGGACGGCGGCCGCGCATGCTGGTCGCCAAGCTCGGCCAGGATGGACATGACCGCGGCGCCAAGATCATCGCCACCGCCTTTGCCGATCTCGGATTCGACGTCGATATCGGGCCCTTGTTCCAGACGCCCGAGGAGGCAGCGCGGCAGGCGGTCGAGAACGATGTCCACGTGGTGGGCGTGTCGACGCAGGCGGCCGGCCACAAGACGCTGGTGCCGGCGCTGATCGAGGCGCTCGAGGCCGAAGGCGCCGACGACATCCTCGTCGTCTGCGGCGGCGTCATCCCGCCGAAGGATTATCCCGCGCTCAAGGAGTCGGGTGTGGCCGCGATCTACGGCCCCGGGACAAACATCCCAAAAGCGGCGGCCGAGATCCTCGGAATCCTGGAGTCGCGCCGGCGGGCCGCTGCCTGATCACTCCAGCTCGGGCAGTTCCAGGCCGAGCGCCGCGGCACCCTCTGCGAGGTAGTCCGCGAGCAGAGGGGTGCCCATCAGGTAGCGCGACTCCTTTGCCGAGACCGCGCCCCGGGCGTCCCGCAGCCCGTCATGCCAGTCGTCTGCACCGAAATCGCCGCGACCGAGCCAGGTGAGGGCGAGTAGCTCGGCCTGCTGGTCGATGTTCAGCCCGTCGATCGCCGCTTGCAGCTCCTGCGCCGCGGGGTTGTCGGCGGTGTCGAACAAGACCTCGGACTCGCCGTCGTCGGCGGCGTTCGAGCCGTCCTCGTCGGCGTCGCGCGGCACCTCGACATCGTACTCGCGCGCCTTCTCGATGATGAAGGCGAGCGTGTCGAGCGGCAGGGACAGCATGATCGGCCTCCGTGCGGGTCTTCCCGCGGGCATACATAGTGCACTCTGCACCACGGCACGATTGATCTAAGTCGTGCGGCCGCCGGCCGTTGCAAATTTATTTTTGGGCGTGCCGGCGCGGAGCCTCAGCCGCGCGCCGCCTTGACCCGCTCGGGCGTCATCGGAAGATCGCGCAGCCTGAGGCCGGTGGCCGCGGCGACCGCATTGGCGATCGCCGGCGCCACCACGGTCACGCCGGGCTCGCCCGCGCCGAGCGGCGGACCGCCGCCGCTGACGAGCACGATCTCGACTTCCGGGACCTGGGACTGGCGCAGCGGCGTGTAGGAGTCGAAATTGGCCTGCTCGACCGCGCCACCGCGGAAGCCCGCCTGCTCGTGCAGGGCCAGGCTCAGCCCCCAGAGCGCCGCGCCTTCGAATTGCGCCTCCAGGTTGCGCGGGTTGATCGCGGTTCCGACATCGGCAGCAACCGTCAGCCGGCGCACATCGATGCTGCCGGCGCTCGCATCGACGGCCACCTCGGCGACGCAGGCGATCCAGGATGGCCGGCTCCGGCCGAGCCCGTAGCCGCAAGCGACGCCGAGCGCACGACCTCGGGGCAAGTCGCGGCCCCAGCCGGCGGTCTCGACCGCCTTCTGCAGCACCGCGGCGATGCGCTTCGCCCCGTCGCGGTTGCGCGGATTGTCGCCCGCTTGCCGCCCGGCGCCGTCGAGCATGGCAAGCCGGAACGCGACAGGATCGGCGTGCTGCAGCAGTGCCAGCTCGTCGATGAAGCTCTCGACGGCGAAGCACGTATAGGCCTCGGAGACCGAGCGCAGCCATCCCGGCGGCAGCGCCGCTTGGACGAGCCCATGCTCGATCGTGCGGATGCGATGCGCCGGCACGGTGTACCAGAAATCTGCCCCGTCGCTGGCGCTGTCATCGAACGGGCTCCTGCCGTCGATGCCCTTGGCGAGATCGTCGGTGCCGCCGCGCGCGCCGGGCCAGCCGGCGACGATGTCGTGGGTGAGGCCGCGCAGCCTTCCGTTGTCGTCCAGCGCCGCCTCGAGGAACTGCCAGGTCGGCGAGCGGCAGGTATCGGTCCGGAAATCGTCCTCGCGCGTATAGATCAGCTTGACCGGCCGCCCGGCTGCCTTGGCCGCCAGCGCCGCCGCCCGAATCGGATCGAGATCGGAGCGGCGGCCGAAGCCGCCACCGAGGAAGCAGTTGCCGATCCTGACCTTGTCGGCCGGCACGCCGGCGAGCTTCGCGACCAGCGCGACCGCGTCCTCAGGGCTCTGCGTCCCGCTGTGGATCTCCCAGGCATCGCCGACGGGTCCGACGAGCGCGTTCATCGGCTCCAGCGGGGCATGGACCGCGATCGAGCTGGTGTACTGAGCCCGCAGCCGCCGCCCGGTCTCGGCGAAGGCCTGGTCGACGCCGCCCTCGTCGAGGATGAGCACGCCCGAGGCCCGGTCGCCGGCGAGGCGCATCGCTTCCGCCGCGAGCGCGGCATCGTCGAACGCGGCGTGGGGCCCATTGTCCCAACTCGCCTTGACGACGGAAGCGGCGGCGAGCGCGCCAGGGTAGGTCTCGGCCAGCACCGCCGCCCAGCCGCCCGTATCCGCGCTCGGATCCGCATCGAGGCCGACCGTCCGCACATAGCCCGGAAGGCGTAACGCTGCCGAATCGTCGATTGCGGTGAGCCTGGCGCCGCGCCGGACCGGCGGCAGCAGCAGCTTGCCGTAGACCATGCCGGGGAGAGCCGCGTCGATGCCGTAGCGGGCCTCGCCGGTGACCTTGCCCGGGATGTCGAGCGCCGGCACCGAGCGGCCGATGATCCGATGTTCCGCACGCGGCTTGAGCGGCAGCGCGGCCAGGGCGGCCTTGTCGTAGGTCGCGGTGACGTGCGCGCGCCGGACGATCTCGCCGTAGGAGACTGACGTGCCGTCCGCCGCCACGACGCGGCCGGTCTCGGCCTTGCAGGTGGCCGGTTCCACGCCCAGCAGCGAGGCGCCGGCCTTCACGAGCTCGATCCGGCCGGCCGCGCCGGCGTGGGACAGGATCTCGAACCGGTTGGTGACGCTGGACGAGCCGCCGACGCCGAGCGAGATCAGCCGCGGATCGGGCGCGACATAGCGCAGCCGGACCGTCTCCCACGGCGTTTCGAGCTCGTCGGCGATCACCTGGGCGAGCGCGGTCCCGATATGCTGGCCGAGCTCGACCTTGGGCGCGTTCACGGTGACGATGCCGTCGGCGTCGATCTCGAACCAGACGGTGGGCGCGAAGGTCCCGCCATCCTCCCCCCAAACCGTCCGTGCGCCCGACCCGATCACGACGGCGCCGGCCGCGATGCCGACGAGGAAGCCGCGCCGCGTCACCGCCTCAGGCATGGCCGCCTCCCGCGGGCTGGCCGGCGGCGCGCTCGATGGCGCGGCGGATTCGGCGGTAGCACATGCAGCGGCAGAGATTGCCGTCCATCGCCTTGACGATCTCGTCCGGGCTGGGATGCGGCGTCCCGGCGAGCAGTGCCGCCGCCTGCATGATCTGGCCGGATTGGCAGTAGCCGCATTGCGGCACCTGCTCCTCGATCCAGGCGAGCTGGAGCGGGTGCCTGCCGGCGGGGTCGAGGCCCTCGATCGTGGTCACCCGATGCTTGGCCGCGTCGGCGAGCGTCGTCTGGCACGACCGCACGGCGGTCCCATCGAGATGCACCGTACAGGCGCCGCAGAGTCCGGCGCCGCAGCCGAACTTGGTGCCGGTGAGGCCGAGCGTGTCGCGCAGCACCCAGAGCAGCGGTGTCTCCGGCGGCGCCTCGACCTCCCGCTGCTGTTCGTTCACGACGAGCTTCACGTCGGCCCCTCCGTCGCAGCTGGGCCGATCCTGGAGCCGGCGGCGCTGCCTGCGCCACGCGTCTTCGACGAACGGAGGCATCCGCGCGACGAGCGGCGAATGCGAGCGTCCAAACGCGACGGGCGAGCCCGTCGGTGGCCATGCCCGATTCTCGAATTCAGTCGTGGTTTATCGCGGAAATGGCACATTTCTGTGCAACCCGACTGATTATAGATATAAACTGCAAAGATGCCCGCGCCCGGAGATCGCAGCGCTGCTGCCGGGACTTCGTCCGCCGAGGGAACGCGGTCGTTGCTTCCGGAGCCGACCAATCCAGGGGCGATCCGGTCGATCCATGCCAGGATCCCGGGAGCCGGCGCCTGCGACGCCGTCTTGCCCAGGCGCGCGTGCAGCCCGCGGCGGGACGGTTCCGGTGGCTGAGGCGGCGACGGACGGCTGGCGAACGCCTCTTCGCCTGCTGGTATTCAACGGCATTACGGCCGTCATCCTGATCGCCTGCTGTGCCATCCTCTATTTCGTCTACTCGGAGGGCTATTCGGCCGCCCGCGGCACTGCCGGCCAGACCTTCGCCACCGCCGCGAGCGGCGCCGAGGCCAAGATCGACGGGCTTCTGGGCAGTTCGATGGCGCTTTCCCGGTTCGGGTCCGGCATCCAAGGCACGGAAGCCCCGGTCATCGGCGACGGCCTGAGCCATCCGCTCATTGGCTTTCTGATGGCCGCGCTGGAATCCAATCCCCAGATCTATGCGGCCTACTATGGCTTCGCCGACGGCAGCTTCCTGGAGACGATCGCGCCGAGGAACGATCCTGCGGTCGAGGCCGCGCTCGGGGCACCCGAGGGCACAAGCCTGGTCGTACGGGCGATCGCGGCCGGCGCTGAATCGCGCACTCAGAGCTGGACCTACCTGGATCCGAAATCCGCCGTGCTGGGCCGCAAGACCGAACCGGCGCCGCGCTACGATCCGCGTGCGACGCACTGGTACGGCTCGGCGCTACAGGCAGGCGGCTCGACCCTGACCGAGCCTTACCGCTTCAGCTCGATGCCGGTGCAGGGCATAACCGCGGCAACCCCCCTGCCCGGCGGGCGCGGGGCATTCGGAATCGATGTCACGCTCGTCGGGCTGAAACGTTTCGTCGAGAACGACCGGATTTCGCCGAACGGAGTGATCTATCTCTTCGACGACGGCTTCCACGTCCTCGCCGGCCCCAGGGACGGCAGTTCCGGCGCGCCGGCCGAAACCCCGGAAGCACCCCTTACCGACGCAAGCGACCCCGTCGGCGAGGCCTTGTCAGCCCTGCGCAAGGCCGAGCAGTTCCAGGTCCCCACCTTCACCCAGATCGAATCCCGATCCTTCGTGACCTACGTCTCGCGATGGTCCGACTCGGCCGGCGGCGCGATCAATATCGGGATTGCCGCACCGCTCGACGACTTCACGAGCCCGGTCCGGACAATGATGCGCCGCGTTCTCTATCTCAGCGCGCTCGTCCTCGCCTGTACGATACCGGGAATCGTGTGGTTCTGGCAGCAGGCGGCCCAGCTCGTGATCGCGGACCGCAAGCTGGCGGCCCGGACCTCGGAGCTCGAGCAGGCCAACCGGGACTTGGCGGAACAGAGCCGCGTGCTCGAGGCGAACGCCGCCGAGTTAGCGCGCGAGCGTGAGCACCTGCAATGGGTGCTCGACACGTCGCCCATCGGCGTTCTGATCACCGAGCATGGGACGATCCGGTACGCGAACCGGCGCCTCCGAGAAGAGACCGGATGCGAGATCGGCGCCTCTGTGCGGCACCTCTACGTCCAGCCCGAGGAACGCGACCGGATCATGGCGGAGTTCGAGGCGCGGCACGAGGTGCTGAACGCCGAGGTCCAACTCTTCTCGGCCGACGGCGAAGTGCGGGACGTGCTCGCGAGCTATGTCCCGTACGACCGGGAAGGCGAGGCGACCGTCCTCGGCTGGATCATCGACATAACCAAGCGGAAGCGGGCGGAGCTGGCGCTCTATACCGCCAACGAGCGGCTGGAGCTGGCGCAGGAAGGCGGCAATGTCGGCGTGTTCGACGTCGATCTTACGACCGGGGCCGATTACTGGACTCCGCACCTGGAGCGCATGTTCGGTCTGGAGCCGGGCGGCTTCGGCGGCACGGTCGAGGCGTGGTCCCAGCTGCTGCATCCCGACGATCGGATCGAGGCGGCGCGCGACTTCGAGGCGGCGATTGCCGAAGGCAGGGAGCGGCAGAGGGGCGTTTTCCGGATCGTGCGGCCGGACGGCGAGATCCGCTGGTTCCTCACCGTCTCCAAGATATTGCGGGATGGCGACGGGACCCCGCGCCGCGCCATCGGCGTCAACGTCGATGTCACCGACCAGAAGGAAGCGGAAGAGGAGATGCGCCGGGCCAAGGAGCTGGCCGAAGCCGCTTCCCGGACGAAGGCCGATTTCCTCGCCAACATGAGCCACGAAATCCGGACCCCGATGAATGCGATCATCGGCTTGTCCCATCTGGCGCTCAAGACCGGGCTCGACGCCAGGCAGGCCGACTATCTGCGGAAGATCCAGCGGTCGAGCCGGCATCTGCTCGGGATCATCAACGATATCCTCGATTTCTCCAAGATCGAGGCCGGCAAGCTGAGTGTCGAACAGACCGAGTTCCAGCTGGACAAGGTCTTGGACGACCTGGCGAACCTGACTTCGGAAAAGGCCAGCGCCAAGGGTCTGGAGCTGGTGTTCGACGTCGCGGCCGATGTCCCGGCCGCGTTGATCGGCGATCCGCTGCGGCTCGGCCAGATCCTGGTCAACTACACGAGCAACGCCGTCAAGTTCACCGACCACGGAGAGATCGACATCGTCGTCCGCAAGCTCGAGGATTCGCCGGACCAGGTGCTGCTCCGCTTCGACGTGCGCGATACCGGCATCGGCCTGACCGAGGAGCAGGCAAGCCGGCTGTTCCAAAGCTTCGAGCAGGCCGACAGCTCGACGACCCGGCGTTATGGCGGCACCGGGCTCGGCCTCGCGATCTCGAAGCGCCTTGCCGAGCTGATGCGCGGCGAGGTCGGCGTCGAAAGCAAGCCCGGCGAGGGGGCGACCTTCTGGTTCACCGCCCGGTTCGGGCGCGGCGTCGCCCGGCCCAGGCTTGAGCCGCATCCCGACCTGCGGGGGAGGCGGCTGCTCGTCGTCGACGACAACGAGAGCGCGCGCCTCGTGCTCGTGGAGCTGCTTGCAAGCATGTCGTTCCGGGTGGAGGCCGCCGCCTCCGGAGCTGCCGCGATCGAGGCGGCACGTGCTGCCGCCAACGCGGGAACGCCGTTCGAGATCATTTTCATGGACTGGCAGATGCCGGGGATGGACGGGCTCGAAACGGCCGCCGGGCTCAAGGCCCTCGGCCTCACGCCGCCGCCCCACCTGGTGATGGTCACCGGCTACGGACGGGAGGAGCTGTTCAAGAGCACGGAGGCGGCGGGGTTCGAGCAGCTCCTGGTCAAGCCGGTCAGTCCGTCCACGATGTTCGATTGCGTCATGCGGGTCCTGGGCGCCGCTGAGGCAATGGACGAGCGTCGCCACCGGCCGGAGACCGCGGGGCGCGACGTGTCGGCCCTCGCCGGAAACCGCGTCCTCCTCGTCGAGGACAACGACCTCAACCAGCAGGTCGCAACCGAATTGCTCGCGGATGCCGGGTTCGACGTGACGGTCGCCGAAAACGGGGCGGTTGCCGTCGAACGGATCCAGGAAGCCTCGTTCGACCTCGTGCTGATGGACATGCAGATGCCGGTCATGGACGGAATGGCCGCGACCCGGGAAATCCGCAAGCTGGGCCTTACCGGCGTGCCGATCATCGCGATGACCGCCAACGCGATGGAGACAGACCGTGAGAGATGCCTAGCCGCGGGAATGAACGATCATCTCGCCAAGCCGATCGATCCCGACGTCCTTTGGACCGTGCTGCTGAAATGGTGCCCGCCGCGCAAGCAGCCGGCACGGCCTGCGGCTGAGCCTCCCGGCGATGCGGCGGAGGAGCCGCCGATCGTGCTTCCCGGGGTCGACGTGGCGGCCGGGCTCAAGCGCACATCCGGCAAGCGGCAGCTTTATCTGGATCTGCTCGATCGGTTCCGCACGGGCCAGCGCGATGCGCCGGCGGCCATTCGGGATGCGCTCGATACCGGAGACCGGGCGGCCGCCGAGCGCCTCGCCCACACACTCAAGGCCACCGCCGGCACGATCGGCGCCGGCGGCGTGCAGGTCGCTGCGGCCCGGGTCGAGGCGGCAATCCATCAGGGTGCGCAGGCGGCGGAGCTCCTCCCGCTCATTGAGGAAATCCGCCGACTGCTGGGGCCGCTCGTTGACGCCCTGGAGGCGTTGGCCGGTCGAGGCGACGTACCGCAATCGGTCGCGGCGCCGGTTCCTCCCGGTACGGCCGCGGATCCCGAGAGGCTTCGCGAGGTGAGCGCGACCTTTCGTGCGCTGCTCGAAGACAACGATCCGGAAGCCCAGAGCGTGGCGGAGGAGAACGAAGCGCTGCTGCGTCAGGCCTTCCCCGACACATACGATCGGATCGTCGAGAAGCTGCGCGACTATGACCTCGAGGCCGCTCTGCGGCTGTTGGAGACTGCTGGCGGGAGTCGGGACCCGGCATCGGCAGGGAATTGCACGGTGCCCTGAAGCACGCAGGGTCGAACGATAGGAGAGTTCAATGCCACCCGACTCAGGCCTCGAACGCCCCATCGTCCTGGTTGTGGACGACACGCCCGACAATCTCAGGCTGATGAGCAGCCTGTTGAAGGATCTCTACCGGCTCAAGGTCGCGAACAGCGGCGAGCGGGGGCTGGCGATCGCGCAGTCCGACCCGCGGCCTGACTTGATCCTGCTCGATGTCGTGATGCCGGTCATGGACGGGCAGGAAGTGTGCCGCCGCCTCAAGCAGGACGCACGGACACGGGACATCCCCGTCATCTTCCTGACGGCCAAATCCGAGATCGAGGATGAGGAGGCGGGGCTGCGGCTCGGCGCCGTCGACTACATCACCAAGCCGATCAGCCCGCCGATCGTTCTTGCCCGGGTTGAGACGCATCTGAAGCTGAAGGCCAGCGCCGATTTTCTGCGCGACAAGGCGGAATTCCTAGAGCAGGAGGTCGCCGGTCGGACACGGGAAGTCGTGGCGATCCAGGACGTGACCATCCTGGTGCTGGCCTCGCTCGCCGAGACGCGGGACACCGACACCGGCAGCCACATCCGGCGGACCCAGCATTATGTCCGTGTGCTGGCCGAGCATCTGCGCGGCCATCCGCGCTTCGCCGATACGCTTACCGACCCCTATATCTCCACGCTGTTCAAGTCGGCGCCGCTGCATGACATCGGCAAGGTCGGCATCCCCGACCGGATCCTGCTGAAGCCGGGCAAGCTCGATCCGGACGAATGGGCAATCATGAAAACCCATGCGGCGCTGGGGCGCGAGGCGATCGAGCAGGCCGAACGGTCACTCGGGACCCAGGTCGGCTTCCTCACCTGCGCCAAGGAGATCGCGCAATCCCACCACGAGAAGTGGGACGGGAGCGGCTATCCCGACGGGCTCGGCGGCGACGACATCCCGATCTGCGCCCGTCTGATGGCGGCGGCCGACGTCTACGACGCTCTCATCAGCCGCCGCGTCTACAAGGACGGCATGAGCCACGAGGCGGCCGCCCAGATCATCGTGCGCGGCAGCGGCAGCCATTTCGACCCGGATGTGGTGGACGCTTTCGAGGCGACCGCGGGGCAGTTCCGGGCGATCGCCGCGAAATACGCCGATTCCGATGCCGATCTGAACCGGAAACGGGAGATGCTGGAACAGTTCCAGGCGGCCGGCGCGGCCACCTCGTGAAGGTTTCTTCGCCGCCCATGCCGCGGCGCCGACCGAGCCGGATTCGTCTAGCTCGGGCCGTCCAGGCGCCGCAGTGCGTCGGCGTGGCGGCGGCTGCCGCGAAGGCAGGTGCCGTCGCGAAGGTGCAGGGTGAAATCGCCGTTGTCGAGGCGCTTGATCTCCGCCACCCGGTCGAGGCGCACGATGGCCGAGCGGTGGATCCGCGCGAAGCCTTCCGGGACGAGGCTTATCTCAAGCGCGCTTAGCGTCTCGCGCAGCAGGTAGGTTCCGTCCGCCGTGTGCAGCGTCGCGTAATCGCCCGTCGCCTCGATCCAATCGATCTCGGCCACCGGGACGTATTGCACCCTGCCGCTCGACCGGACGACGAGGCGCGTCGGAAGCCGAGTCAGCGCGGCGAGGCGGCGGCCGAGCGCGCCGTCGCGTTCGTCGGCGATTGCCCGGCGGGCGCGGGCCACCGCCTGATCGAAGCGCTCGTCGTCGATCGGCTTCAGCAGGTAGTCGAGCGCGTTGACCTCGAAAGCCTTGATCGCGTGCTGGTCATAGGCGGTAACGAAGATCACGTGCGGGAAGTGCTCGGCACCGATCGCCGCGATGATGTCGAAGCCGGACGGGCCGGGCATCTGCACATCCAGGAAGACGAGATCCGGCGCGAGCCCGCCGATCGCGGCGATCGCCTCGCGGCCGTTGGCGCATTCGGCGACGATCTCGATATCGGGGCAGCGCGCGAGGCGGCGGCGGATGCCGCGCCGCGCCGGCTCCTCGTCATCAGCGGTGACGACGCGGATCGTCACGGCGACCGCAGCGGCAAGGTCACGACGGCCTCGCAGCCGCCGGCCGCCGATCGGGCAAACAGAAGTTCGGCGGCATCGCCGTGAATGACCGCCAGCCGGGCCGCGAGATTGGCCAAGCCGTGACCAGGGGGCCAGGGCGGGATCGAGGTGCAGCCATCGCCGTCGTCCGCAACCGTAAGGCGGAGCCGGCCGGCCGAGCGCTCCGCCCGGACCGTGATGCGGCCGCCGGCTTCGCGCGGCTGCACGGCATGCTTGATCGCGTTCTCGACCAGCGGCTGGAGCACGAAGCCCGGCACGGGCGCCGCGTCAAGACCCGGATCGGCCTCGATCACGACACGAAGGCGCTCGCCGAACCGCATCTGCTGGATGTCGATATAGGCGCGGACGAAGTCGAACTCCTCGGCCAGCGGGATCTCGGCGCGCTCGGCCGTGTCGAGCGTGCGCCGCAGCAGGTCGCCGAGCCGGGCGATCATGCGCTGGGCCGCCGCGCTCTCGCCTTCGCCGACGAGCGTCGACACGGCGTTGAGCGTGTTGAAGAGGAAATGCGGCTCCAGTTGCGCGCGCAGCGCTTCGAGCCGAGCGGCGCGCGCCGCCGCCTCGGCGGCCAGGGTGCGGCCGCGCTCCCGGTCGAGCTCGATCCAGGCGACGAGGCCGAGATCGAGCACCGACCAGACCAGCAGCACCGCGCCGAAGAAGAGGAAATTGCCGAACGGGATCCCGGTCGTGCCGAGCGCCGTCGCGCTGCCGCGGAACAGGTGCAGCCATAGCTGGAAGCCCAGCCCCGTCGCCTCGATCCACACCGGCGAGAGCGCGAAGGAGAACCCGACGGCCAGCGCGATCGCCAAGGGCGGTCCGGCGCCCTGCGCCCGCGCCGCGCGCTGCAGCGCGTGTCCGGCCTTGGCCAGGGCGAAGCCGAGCAGTGTCAGGATCGTCTTCTCGGCGAACGCGTCGAGCGGCGGCCAGTAGCTGAGACCCCAGGCGACCATGACCGCCCAGAAGGCAAGCCAGAAGCCGAGTTGCAGCAGCCGGTGCGCCGCACGTTCGGAGACGCGGATGACCGGCCTGGCGAGGGCGAGAGGGGTCATCCGGCGCGCCTCATCCGCCGGTCTCGCGCTCGAGCAACGATGCGACGTAATCGGCGATTGCCGGGGAGGCGGTCAGGCCGGGCGATTCGATGCCGAAGAGATTGACGAGGCCGGGCAGCCCATGGCGCTCGCCGCCGTCGATGCGGAAATCGGCGGCGGGATCGGAGGGGCCGCTGATCTTGGGCCGCACGCCGGCGTAATCCGGCGCCAGGGCATCGTCAGGCAGCGCCGGCCAATAGCGCCGGATGGCCGCGTAGAACCCTGCGGCGCGGCCCGGCTCGACGTCGTAGGTGGGTGTGTCGCCCCATTCGGTATCGGGGCCGAACCGCGCCTGGCCGGCCATGTCCAGCGTCAGATGCACGCCCAGCCCGGCGTGGCCCGGCAGCGGGTAGACGAGGCGCGAGAACGGCGCCCGCCGGGTCAGGCGATAATAGGAACCCTTGCAGTACCAGGCGTGCGGCAGCGCCGCTGCCGGCATACCGTCCAGCCGCGACGCCACCGCAACGGCCGCGAGGCCGGCGGCGTTCACCAGACGGCGGCAGCGCAGCCGCATCGGCGACGGGCCGCCCGTCTCGATCGCGAAGCCTTGGCCTTCGGCCATGCCGCGGACGAACGGCGTCTCGAAGGCGATCGTGGCACCGTGGTCCTCGGCCTCGCCCTGATAGGCGAGCATCAGCGCATGGCTGTCGACGATGCCGGTCGAGGGCGAGAGGAGGGCGCCGCTGCAGGCGAGCGCCGGCTCCAGCGCCTGGGCCTTCTCCCAGGTCAGAAGGCGGGGATCGTCGGCGCCATTGGCCGCCGCCGACAGGCGGAGCGCCTCCAGCTTCGGCACCTCGGCCTCTTCGCTCGCCACGATGAGCTTGCCGAGGCGGCGGTGCGGCACCCCGCGCTCGGCGCAATAGGCATAGAGACGGTGGCGCCCGGCGACACAGAGCCGCGCCTTCAGGCTGCCCTGCGGATAGTAGATGCCGGCATGGATGACCTCGCTGTTGCGCGAGGAGATGCCGGTGCCGATCTGCCGCTCCGCCTCCAGCACCACGACCTCGCGGCCCCGCCGCGCCAGCGCCGCCGCGACGGCAAGCCCGATCGCGCCGGCGCCGATGACGATGGTGTCAATGTGGTCCACGCCTTCGGCTCCACTACGGGTCTCATGCGCTCGGCACTTCAGTGATAGTGGACGGGATATCGCCCCGGCAACGCTTGCGCCGACGGACGGGCTCGACCAGCATGGCGGCGGCTCGGAGTCGATGGTCGAGGTTTGGCCGAAATTGCCTGCAAGCTCGGATGGGCCTGAAGCGAATGCGCCCGTGGTCTACCCGCGGCCGGAAGGTGTCGTGGACAAGCTCGGGCCCGACGCCGTCGCCGGCTGGGTGTGGAACTGGTCGGATCCGCGGGCGCGGCTGCACGTTACCCTCTTCGTAAAGGGCGAGGTCGTGGCGACGATCGTGGCCGATCGCTACCGGCCCGAGCTCGAGCGTCAAGGCATCGGCGATGGGCGATACGGTTTCGAGATCCCGCTCGGAGAAGTCCGCCCGGAACGGGGCAAGCCCTGGCGATGCGTGGTGCGAGCGCTGAAGTTCAGCCTGCCGGTCACGGCTTCTTGGCCGGCATAGTCTGAGCCGGGGCCGGAGGCGCCGGCGCCCGGCGAATGAAGCCGATTACGTGCGCCGCGATCCGCACGGCGGTTTCGACATCGAGGGGCGGCAGCTCCGGGCCGGCGGCCTCGGCCGAGGGCGGAAAGAGCGGTCCTTCGGTTTGGTGCAGATACTCCCGCGCCACTGCCTCGTTCGATGGCTCGAACATGGCGAGCAGCGCCGTGACGTCTGCCGGATCGGCGATCGACGCCTGGATAGCCGGGATTTTCGCCAGGGCCTGAACCACCAGCCCATGCAACGGATTGACCACGCCGTTCTCCGAGAACCGGATGTACTTGTTCATGATCCGCAGGAACTCGGCGATCTGCGGGTCGAGCCGGCGATTCGGAAGACCCGGCGGCATGTCGAGCTGGCCGACCGGGATCGGTATGTCCAGCGCCTCGAAGAAGTCGGCGATCAGATCCCGGTTTCTCGGCCAGTTCTCGTGATAGATCCGGACGACGATATTCTCCGCGCCGAAGACATCCCGCCACAAGCCGAGGATTCGCGGGTAATTGAAGAAATCCGAATCGGCCGATCGCGGGATGGGCATCGGTGTCGTGCGTCCCGATTTCAGCGACGTCGAGTAGGAGCTGAAGAGAAGCTCGTCCTGCCGCCGCAGATACATGATGATCGTGACCGATTCGGCGAGTGGCGACAGGAGATCGCGAACCTTCTCGATCTCGTCCGGCCGCTTCAGCCGCGACGAGCAGTGCTCGTTGGAGATGATGACACGATCGGCGCCGCTGGCGGCCAACTCTTCGGCGAGCGCCGCGGGAAAGGCCGCGAGCGCTTCGTCGGCCTTCGCGGCCGCGTCGAAGCCGAGCATCGCCCGCAGATCCAACGTCTGCGCGGTATCGGCCGCCGAGACAGCCATCATGAGATGGTTATCCTGCCCGGGCGAGACCGGGAACAGGATGCCGTTCGACAACAGCAGCTTCCGGTTGCGCGCCAGCGTGTGCTGGATCGCCGTCGTGCCGGTCTTTTCGCCGCCGATATGGAGGATGATGTGGGGCTTTGCCGCCGGTATCACGGGTTTGCTACGACTCTCACTGAGAGCGGGCAACGACGACGCTTCGCGCCACGTCTCCGCGGGCGCCTTCACCGATGGTGCACCGCCTGACCTTCCTCACACTTAGCCCCGCGCCGTCGAAGAGCGCTGTCAGCTCGTCCTCGTCGTAGCGGCGGACGTACGTGCCACTCGGCTCGAATCTCGTATTGCGGCCTGCGACGGCGATGAAATCGATAAGTACCGTCGCTTCCGGCGCCAACTGCGACGCCAGATTCCGCAATGCCATGGAGCAGTCGGGATAGAGGTGCTCGAAGGTGGAGGAGCACAATATTACGTCGAAAGGCCGCTCGCCCCGCCAATTATTGACGTCTCCAACGACGAAGCGGATTTTCTCGCTTCCGTATTTTTCGGAGAGCCTGGCGACACGCGGCGGCGACAGCTCAACGCCGGTATAGGTCGCAAAGGGCACGTTCCGGTCGAGGCAGGTTTGGAGCAGGCGCCCGTATCCGGGACCGATCTCCAGGATGTGGTCGCTTGGGCGGAATTGCCGGACGGCAGAATAGATGTCCCACAGGGACTCGCCGGTCATCGGGCGCCCCCAGGTCAGGCCGGCATCGGGCTCGTCCCGCTTCCACCGCTCCTGCGAGCGCGCGAATAGTGCTTCCGGACTCGGAGGTTGTTCCGGCGGCCCGGCCTTGCCCGAGCTCACGGCACATTGGTGAAGAACCCGCTCGCCGCATTTCACCTCGATCAGCGATTCCCGGTCCCGCAGATAGCCCCGCAGGGGAAGATTGAAGCCTCGCCGACCGTCGCCGATCCTGCGGTCCCGCAGATCCTGCCGATACAGGGTCGGGGCAAGCGAAGCGACCCACTGATCGTCGACGAACACGTCCAGGGACGGAAGGGGGCCGTCCTGATCCGCCCAGCCGGTAAGGCGCTCGGCGTCGCATTGGTCGACATGGAATCGAAGCTCGGCCATAGAGCGCCCCGGCTACTCCCCGATCCGGATTCTCACAAGGTTCCGCTTCGATAATACGCCGCCATCGCGTCCCACGCCGCTGCCTCGTCCCAGCCATAGGCGGAAGGGTCGATCACGTCGGTATTGATCCGCGTCAACGGCTCGCCGAAATCGGTTTGGGTCAGCAACCGCACACGGCATTCGAGTCGCAGGCGCGGCCCCAACTCGGCGGCGACGCGCTCGGCGAAGCTGCCCTGGGTCTCGATATAGCCGCAGGGGCCGAAGCGGCGTCCGGTGCCGCTCTCGACCGTCTCGCGCACGAACCCGGCATAGGCGAGCGCCATCAGGTCGACATGGATATTGTCGCGCAGGTAGCGCGGCGTGCGCACCTCCGCCGTCTCGCCCTTGCGCCAGGTGTTGACGAGGTAGGCGCCGAAGCGCGGCTCCTCGAACGGGCCGAACGGGTTGGCGATGACGAACTTGGCGGCGGGGATGCCGAGCACGGTGCACCAGTGGCGCACGACCTGCCAGGTCAGGCCCTTGGACAGTCCGTAGGGCGAGAAGGCGCGCAGCGGCACGTTGCCGGCGCCCTCGTCCTGTTCGAACACGCTGCCGGTGGCGACCACCGCCTTGAGGCCCCGATCGCCCATCTTCTCCAGCACGGCGCGCAGGTTGCGGGTGTTCTGGGCGAGCGCCTGGACGACGTCGAAATCCGGACTGCGGTAATCGGCGACGTGCGCGGCGTGGTGGCACAGCGCGTCGAAGCACCGGCCGCCGATGAGGTCTATGAATCGCTCGCCGCCGAAGCTGCACTCCGGCACGATCTCCGCAACGCTCGCGAGGCGGCGCACGCGCTCGCCGCGCACGCCGGTGTAGGAGTCCGCCGCCGCGCGCAACGGCGCCGTCACCTCTGCGCCGCCGGCCGCCAGCTTCTCGGCGAACCACATGCCGCTGAACGAGCTGGCGCCGGTCAGCAGGATCTTCACTTGAGGCCCCTGAGGCGCTCGATCTGATGGAAGTCGGGATCGAAATCCGGCCAGGCCGCATCCTTCGCCGAGATCTCGACCGGTCGGATCGGCCACTCGACGGCGAATTCCGGGTCGTTCCAGCGCACGCCGCGCTCGTCCGCCGGCGCGTAGAAGGCCGAGTTGAGGTAGACCGCCTCGGTATCCGGCTCGAGCGTCAGGATGGCGTGGGCAAAGCCGCGCGGCACGTACATCATCAGCCGGTTGTCGGCGGTCAGCGTCTCGCCGAACCATTTTCCGAAGGTCGGCGAATCGGGCCTGATGTCGACGATCGCGTCCCACAGCGCGCCGCGCACGCAGCGCACCACCTTGACCTCGGCAGACTCGCCCAGCTGGTAGTGCATCCCCCGCAGCGTGCCGGCGGCGGCGGAGAGCGAGTTGTTGATGTTGACGTAGCGGGTCTCGCAGCCGGCCGCGCCGAACTCGCGCTCGCAGAAGACGCGCGCGAAGAAGCCGCGGTCGTCGCCGCGCTTCTCCAGCTCGATCAGCCGCGCGTCCTTCAGCGGGGTCTCGTGGAACTTCATTCCCCTATTCCCGCCCGAGGAAGCTGTCGAGCCAGCGCAGATCGCTGGAGAGCCGGCCCGCCCGAATATGCGCCTCCAGCATCTTGAGCCGCATGAAGGGCGAGCTGCGGAACTCGGGATCGGCGAAGCCCATCGCCTCCAACCCCTCGCGCAGCATGGCGATCGACTGCGCCAGCGTGATCTGCGGCTGGTGCTGCGGCGCCAGGGATTTGAACAGCGAGAAATCGACCTGGTAGGAGCGCGTGTCGGGCTGCGCGTCCTTGTTGATGCTGACGTCGGTGCCGGGGACGGCGGCGGCCACCGCCTCGGCCAGATCCTTCACCTGATAGTTCCGGTCGGCGGTGCCGACATTGACCGAGAGGAGCCTGCCGCCCGCCTCCGGGTCGCGGATCAGCGCCCATTCGATGGCCCGTGCCATGTCGCGGATGTCGATCAGCGGCCGCCACGGCGTGCCGTCGGAGAGGACGGTGACCCTGCGGGCGGCGACCGCGGATGCGACGAAATCGTTGAGCACGAGATCGAGCCGCAGCCGGTCGGACATGCCGCAGGCGGTGGCGAAGCGCAGCGAGGTCGTGACCATCCCGCCAAGATCGAGCGTCGCCAGCGCCGCCTCGCTCTCGACCTTGGAGCGGGCGTAGGCGGTCTGCGGGTTCAGGGGATCGCTCTCCTTGCGCGCCGCACCCGGCGCGAAGCCGTAGACGCTGCAGCTCGACGCGAAGACGAAGCGCTTCACGCCCGCCGCGACCGCCATCTCGGCCAGCCGCACCGTGCTGCCGCGGTTCACGTGGTCGGTCACCTCGGCGAAGCTGTTGCCCATGGGATCGTTGGAGATGGCCGCGAGCTGCACGACGCCGTCGACGCCGTCGAGCAGGGCGGCCGGCAGGTCGCGGACATCGCCGGTCAGCTGCTCGTCGAGCACCCGCTCGGGCCAGACCGGGGCATTGGTCGTCGACAACGCGAAATACCCGGTGTCGAAGCCGACGAGATGCGCGCCCGGCAGCGTCCGCCGCAAATGCCGCGCCACCGCCGGACCGACATAGCCCTGGTTGCCGGTGATCAGAATCTTCATGCGCGCTCCGTTCCTTGCACCGCCCCGAGGCCTACTGCACCGGCGATCCCGACTTCACATGCCGTTCCATCGTCATGCCCGGACTTGACCCCATGGGCGTTAAGATAAGCTCGGATACGCTGGTGCGACCCCTCCCCCTTCCCCCTCCCGCAAGGGGAGGGGGTTTTCCGCCGTTGAATTCCCCCTCCCCTTGCGGGAGGGGGATAGGGGGAGGGGGTGCCCGCCGTAATGCTCCAGGCCAGCGGAAGCGCCTTATCTTGGCGCCTATGGGACGAGCCCGGGCACGTCGGTTGGGAAGGTAAAGGGGCCATCCGTCAACGTCGGGACACTAGTGACTCCAACGGTTGTCGCCTCTTTGTCGTCATGGCCGGGCTCGTCCCGGCCATCCACGTCGGGCCGCTCGCCTGTTGCACGACGTGGATGGCCGGGACGAGCCCCATAGGCGCTAAGATAAGCTCGGATACGCTGGTGCGACCCCTCCCCCCTTCCCCCTCCCGCAAGGGGAGGGGGTTTTCCGCCGTTGAATTCCCCCTCCCCTTGCGGGAGGGGGATAGGGGGAGGGGGGGTGCCCGCCGTAATGCTCCAGGCCAGCGGAAGCGCCTTATCTTAGCGCCTACGGGACGAGCCCGGGCATGACGGTTGGGAAGGTAAAGGGGCCATCCGTCAAAGTCGGGACACTCGAGCGATTCCGGCCGACCGCTGCTCTGTAGGAGCCGCGGTCGGCCGGAATAGACATCGAGGTGGATTTCCCGGTGTCCTCGTGCCGGTGCCGGATCGGCGCTCCGGCTACTTCTCTTCCGGCTTCTTCTCTTCGGACTTCGCTGCCGGCGCCGCATGTGCTGCGGCCGGCTGAACTTCCGCGGGGTGAGCCGGCGCAGCCTGGGCCGGGTGCGGCGCGGGCGCTTCTCGCGCCGGTGCAGGATGAGCCACGGCCACAGGATGCGTCACGACCGCTTTCGCCGGCGCAGCCTCGGTCGGGCGAGCGACTGCGGGTTCTGCCGCCGGCTCGTGCGCCGGGGCAGGATGAGCCACGGCGACAGGGTGCGTCACTGCCGCTTTCGCCGGCGCGGTCTCGGTCGGGTGAGCGACTGCGGGTTCTGCCGCCGGCTCGTGCGCCGGGGCAGGGTGAGGCTCGGCGACAGGGTGCGTCACTGCCGTCTTCGCCGGCGCGGTCTCGGTCGGGTGAGCGACTGCGGGCTCCGCGGTCGGCTCATGCGCCGGAGCCGCGTGCGGGGCTACCGCCGCGTGTTCGGTTGTGGGCTCCTTGCCGGCCGCACCCTCGAACTGGCCGGGACGGGCGGTGGCGGTGATTGCCGGATGCCCGTTGTTGTGGCTCGCGGCGAGCTCCGGGTTCTTGGCAGCGGCGGCGATGTGGCTCGCCTGCGCCGCGGGCATCGGCGCGTGATGCTCCTGCTCGGCCACGCGGTCCTCGGCGGTCGGCTGGGCCGCGACCCCGTGCGCCCCGCCATTGTAGCTCACATGGGTGTTGTTGATGACGGTCACGTTCTTTTCGTAGACGTTGGTGACGTTGACCGAGCCGAAATTGTTGACCGACCGGTTGTAGGCGAAGTTGCCGCCTTCCCAGCGGCCGCCTTCGTAGCCGTTGCCGCCGTAGCCGAAGCCGTAGTTGATGCCGCCGTAGAAGCCGACATGCGGTCCCCAATAGCCGCCATGGAACGCATAGCCGCCATCGGCCCAGCCCCAATACGGGGGCGTCCACAGCACGCCGACCATCGGCGGCTGCACCCAGGTGCCGGGCACCCAGTAGTAGCCGGCGTCGGCGTAGGCCCAGTAGCCGGGTGTCCACATATAGCCGGGCTCGGGGATCGCCGGCTGTTCGTATACCGGCATGACCGGCGGCTCGAGCTGGATCGAGACGCCGATTCCGAGCTGGGCGGCGGCCGGGGTTGGTGCGGCGACCATGAGTGGGCTCGCGAGCATTGTCGCGCTGAGCAACAAGCTCCTGAGACTGAAGAATTTTGAGACGGTCATGCTGGCCTCGCTCGGACGGGGATGGTTCGAGATCCGCATCCGCCCACGTCACCGGCACTGCGTCTCGTATCGGGCACGGGGGCCATGATCGGACTTCCCGTACGATGAGTTCGGCGCGACTGGCCGAAGGCCGGCGATTCGCGCAAGGATTTGCGATTCCTGATCATAGCCGACAGCAAGCCGTCCAGAGCAGGCTCGGAAACTACTCAAGCCCGGGCCACTCACTTCATACGGCGTCGAGTAGAACTACTTGCTCTACTGACGCGGCGAGTCGTGGTAACGTCGGGCCACGCTTCCGAATTGGGAGCAGCCATTCGAGAACAACTGCAAATGCCTGAAGACCATCCGCATCGGGGTAAGGCGGCTCGATCGCGTTCGAGCGAGCGCCCTGTGCCAGCGCGCGGCCCCCCTCGCACCTCGGGAGACTTTCCGGTCGTCGGCATCGGCGCCTCGGCCGGCGGTCTCGACGCCTGCCGCAAGCTCGTGAGCGCGCTTCCGGCCGCGAGCGGCATGGCGCTCATCCTCGTCCAGCATCTCGATCCGACCCATGAAAGCATGATGGTGGATCTGCTGGCCGGGCACACCGCCATGACCGTGCGCCAGGCCACGGACGGCTTGAAGCTGGAACGCGAGCACCTCTACGTCATTCCGCCCGGAACCTATCTCTCGGTCGGCGACGGCGCCCTCCACCTCTCGCAGCCCCAGGTGCGCCATGGGGCCCGCCTGCCGTTCGACTTCCTGCTCCATTCGCTGGCCCAGGAGTGCGGCGAGCGCGCGGTCTGCGTGATCCTTTCCGGCACCGGCGCCGACGGCAGCCTCGGGCTGAAGGCGGTGAAGGAGGCCGGTGGGCTCGTCATCGCGCAGGATCCACACGAGGCCGGCTTCGACGGCATGCCGCGCAGCGCCATCATGACAGGGGCCGTCGATCTGGTGCTTCCGGTGGCGAAGATCCCCGAAGCGATCGTCAAATACGACCGGCGCATGGCCCGCACCCGCGTGGCGGAGGGGTCGGCGTCGCGGGACAAGCCACAGGCTTCGCTGTCCGGCGTCATCGCGCTGCTGCGCTCGCGGGCCGGTCACGATTTCACGCTCTACAAGCCGGGCACGCTGCAACGCCGGATCGAACGGCGGATGGCGATGGCCGCGGTCGAGATCGACGACATCGACCGCTACCTCGACATCCTGCAGACCGACAGCAACGAACTCGACCTGCTCGCCAAGGATCTGCTGATCAATGTCACCAGCTTCTTCCGTGACCCGAAGGTGTTCGAGTTCCTCGCCGAGACGATCGTGCCCGACCTGGTCGGCACCCACTCGGCCGATCTGCCGCTCCGGATCTGGATCGCCGGGTGCAGCACCGGCGAGGAGAGCTACTCCCTCGCCATGCTGTTCCGCGAGCAGATCACGGCGGCGAAGCGCAACATCAAGCTGCAGGTCTTCGCCTCCGATGTCGATCCGGACGCGGTCGCGACCGCGCGCGACGGGCTCTACCCGGCAGCCATCGAGGCGGATGTGTCGCCCGCGCGCCTCGCGCGCTTCTTTTCCAAGGAGGGTCACGACTACCGGGTCCTGCCCGATCTGCGGGCGTCGGTCGTCTTCACCGTGCAGGACGTGCTGGCCGATCCGCCGTTCTCGCGCCTGGACTTCATTTCGTGCCGCAATCTGCTGATTTATCTGCTCCCCGAGGCGCAGGCGAGGGTCGTCTCGCTTTTCCATTTCGCGCTGCGCGAGCGCGGCCTTCTTCTTCTTGGCAATTCCGAGACGATCGGCAATCTCGACGGCCGCTTCGAACTCGTCTCCAAGGCGGAGCGGCTCTATCGGCGCGTCGGCCGCGGCCGCCTTGGGGAATTCGGATTTCCAACGAGCGCCGGCGACGGCATGCGCGTTCCCGCGCGGCCGCGACAAGGCCCGGCGCCGTCCCGCCAGGCCGTTCTCGCCGACCTGTGCCGGCGGCTGGTGATGAAGACCTACGCGCCGGCGGCGGTCCTGATCAACCGCAAATACGAATGTCTCTATTTTTTTGGTCCTACCGACCGTTACTTGCAGGTGGCGCCGGGCCTTCCCGTTCACGACCTTATCGCCATGGCGCGCGAGGGCGTACGGACTAAGCTTCGC
>DATGFU010000183.1:0-3175 GCA_035308865.1 Allostellaceae bacterium
CGTCTGCCTCAACGCCTGGTGCTTCGGCCTCGACCATCTCTGGGAGCCGGAGCGCGCCCAGCTGCTGCTCGACGCCTATGGCGCCGTGCGTGCGCTCACGGCCGAGGAGATCGCGGCGATCCCGGTGCTCGCCCGCGGCGCGGCCCTGCGGTTCCTGCTGACCCGGCTCTACGACTGGCTCAACCGGCCGCCGGGTGCGCTGGTGCGCCACAAGGATCCGCGGGAATACCTGGCCAAGCTGCGCTTCCATCGCGCCGCCGCCGGGCCGGAGGCCTACGGGCTGTGAGCGAACCGGTCCCTCCCGCGGTCGACATCTTCACCGATGGCGCCTGCAGCGGCAATCCGGGGCCGGGAGGCTGGGGCGCCATCCTGCGCTGGGGCGAGGTCGAGAAGGAGCTGAGCGGGTGGGAAAACCCCACCACCAACAACCGCATGGAAATGACCGCCGCCGCGGCCGCGCTCGAGGCGCTGAAGCGCCCCGCCGCCGTCCGGCTGCACACCGACAGCCAGTACCTGCGCGACGGCATCACGCGCTACGTCGCCGCCTGGCAGCGCAACGGCTGGAAGACCGCCGACAAGAAGCCGGTCAAGAACGTCGACCTCTGGCTCCGCCTGCTCGAGGCGATGAAGCCGCACAAGGTCGAGTGGCTCTGGGTCAAGGGCCATGCCGGCCATCCGGAGAACGAGCGCGCCGACGCGCTGGCTCGCGCCGGCGTGGCGCTCGCGCGGGCGGGGAAGATGTGAGAGCGGCGCGCCGCGCGGCCGGAGCTACGGCACCACCCCCACCCAACCCTCCCCCGCAAGTGGGAGAGGGCCCTTATCCTCCCTCTCCCGCCACAGCGGGGGAGGGCCGGGGTGGGGGTCGTGCCGCAGCAGCGGTGCGTGCTCGGCTGTGTTCACGCCCCTCGGCAGGCGGAACCCCCGCCCGTCTGGTCACGTTTTCGTCATCGGCGTATCCTGTCGGGGTTCGAAACGGCGGCGCGCATGACCGACGTGATCCTGGCGGTGGTGGAGCATCCGGAAGCGGTGCCGAGGACGCTCGCGGCGGCGGCAACCCTGGCCGCGCTGGTCGGCGACGCGCGCGTCAACGTGATTGCGATCCGCTCGCCGCCAGAGGCCGAGATCGTGCCTGGCGAGGAGGTGCTGACCCGGCCGCACGCGGAACGCCTCATCGAGCGCGAGCGCGCCCGCGTCGCCGCGCTGCGGGTCGAATTCGACCGTTTCCCCGGCGCGGAAGCCTTCGAATGGATCGATGTCGAGGGCCTGATCGAGCCGGTCATCGAGGATTGGGGCGGCCGCGCCGACATCATCGTCATGCCGCTGCCGGCCTCGGAGGACACAGTCGCCGACCGGGCCGCCCTCCACGCGGCGCTCTTCCGGTCCGACCGGCCGGTGCTGCTGGTGCCGCCGCGCTGGCACGGAAGCTTCGGGCGGCGCGTCGCCATCGCCTGGCGCGACGATCGCCGCACGATCAAGGCGCTGATCCCGGCCCTGCGCTGGCTGGACAAGGCCGAGCGGATCGAGGTGCTGGCAGGCTTCCGCGCCGGCGCCGTTGCGCCGTCCCCGCCCGCCATCCTCGCCGAGCACGGCATCGCCGCGAGCTTCCACGCGCTGCCGATCGGCGAGGGCGTGTTCGGCGCGGCGCTCCTCAAGGCGGCGCATGAACAGGGCGCCGACCTCCTGATCGCCGGTGCCTTCGTGCACAATCCCTTGCGCACGCTGGTGCTGGGCGGCGTCACCCGCTATCTGCTGGCGCATGCCGACCTGCCGGTGCTGGTGCGGCACTGAGAGGCGCGATGTCGGACGTCGTCCTGGTCGTGTTGAACCGTCCCGAGCAGGCGCCGTTCCTGCTCGATGCCGCGGCCGAGCTGCGCCAGCTGGCGGGCGGCGGGCGCGTGCAGGTGCTGCCGCTCCAGGCGCCCAGCCCGCTGCTCGCTACGGCCGATAGCGGGCTGATGGACGAGGCGCTGCAGATCATCATCACCGAGGGCAAGGACCGCCGCCAGGCGCTGCGTGGGGTCTACGACCAGTGGGTGGCGCGCGGCACGATCGACGGGGTGCAGAGCCACTGGATCGATGCCGCGGGGCCCTGCGTCACCGATGTCGAGCAGCATGGCCGGCGCGCCGACTACATCGTGATCGGCCGGCCCTGCCCCGATGACGACGCGTCCGACCGCCAGGGCTTCCGTGCCGCGCTCTTCCGCACCGAGCGCCCGCTGCTGGTGGTGCCGCCCGGCGGCAGCGGCGGGTTCGGCCGCCGCATCGCCGTGCTCTGGCGCGACGACGGCCGCGCGATCAAGGCGCTGCTGCCGGCGATCCGGCTGTTCGGCCATGCCGAGCGCATCGACCTCCTGGCCGGCGTGCGTCCGAAATCGCCCGAGCCCAAGCTGCCCCCGGCGCTCGCCGAGCACGGCATCAAGGCCGAGCTCCACGTGCTGGAGATCGGCTCCGGCGCCTTCGCCCGCACGCTTCTCGACCGCGCCACCAAGCTGGGCGCCGATCTGTTGGTGATGGGCGCCTACGCGCACAACCCGCTGAAGGACCTTATCCTCGGCGGCGTCACCCGCGACATCCTCGCCTGGGCCGAACTGCCGGTGCTGATGCGGCATTGATCCGCAGATGACGCAGAGGGGTACGGCGAGAAAACGACTGCGATCCCCTTTTCTCCTCCCTACCGCAATCCGAAATTCCACCGAAATTCCCGACCAAACTCAGGCGACTCCACCAATCCCAGCCGTAATCGCGGGCGGAGTATCGCTGGAATCATCATCTTGCTCTCACTGGGGCATTTGTGGAGTGCGCTTCTGTAGTGTCTCCGAGAACGCCACAGAGTCAGAGAGGGTCGACGCCATCATACTCGCGTCGGATGCAAATTTTTGGTCGTTTCCGCATAATCTGATCTGTTCATATGTAACCAAGAGATTCGCTTTAATAATATTTATGAAAGGCCCGGAGTTCGCGCTGTAACTTGCGGCAAATATAGCCTTATCCGCCGTATCGTGCATTAACAGGTAGAGCCTTATATAGGTATCAACACTGCTGTCCGGTTAAAAGGCGAATAGATTCAGCTGGTTAGGATTATCGCAAGTATTCGGTTTGTATTCTTCGATGCTAAGCGCCTGTTTCAGCTCGATTTTTTCGAAGAGGGTGACGGATAGAATCTGTAGCAAAGTGT
>DATGFU010000184.1:0-7841 GCA_035308865.1 Allostellaceae bacterium
TTGCTGATGAGATAGCCGCCGATATCGATGTACCCGGGCGCGATCGGATCGCTCGGATTGGAATAGATGATGCGCTCCCAGGCGCCGTAGAACTTCCACTGATCGATCGTGTAGCGCGCCATGATCGATTCCGCCTCGTTGTCGGAAATCGTGGCGTTGAGCGTGCCCAGAACACCGTCCTGCAGCGGATTGTCCGGGTTGATGTAGCCGAGGTCGCCTGCCACTACCTTAACACCCTTCCCGGTCGGGGTCGGATTGAGCGGGCTGGCCAGGATCTCGTCCTTCTTGTTGTTGTAGAGCGCGTCGATCGACAGCCCGTTCCAGTCGAAGCCGAGGTCGAATTCATAGGCGCGGCCACCCTCGCCGGCATTGCCGGAGAACTGGTAGAGCGCGGCCAAGCGCACCGGATCGAGGTTCAGCCTGTACTTGATGGCGTTGTCGAGCCGCGCATCCTGCGTGTCGCCGAAGCCGCCTGCCGTGCCCGAGTAACCGATGACGGAGAAGGCGAACGAGGCCGACAGCGGATCGTAGGCGATGAGGCTGTCGAGCTCGAGCGAGTTCTGCCGGCCGAAGGTCAATGTGCCGTACTGCTTGTTGCCGATGCCAAGATAGGCCTCCTGGTTGAAGGCCTGGCCGGCGCGGCTCGAATCGGCCTGCGAGCTCTGCTGGTTCAGCGGCACGCCGTCGTTCTTGGCCACCGCGCCGACCGAATCCGAGAGCATGCCCGAGGTCGGCAGGAAGGCGGTCTCAACCTTGAACAGCGCCTGCCAGCCCGGCAGGAAATCGCCCAGATCCTCGGCACCCTTGAGGCCGATCTTCGAATTGCCGAGCGCGCTGGGCGCAAGGCCGAAATAGTGCTGGTTGCTGTTCTTCGAGATCAGCTCCTCGACGCCCGTGCTCAGTAGCGGGCTCAGCGGCGTGCCGTGCGTCTGATACATGAGGCCGACGTCGACGGTGCCGTAGAGCGTGACACCGTACATGGTCAGGCTACCGTCGCCGGCCGGCAGACTCGGAGTCGACGAAGCCGGCGCCGGCGGGGGAGCCTGTGCGGCCGTGGCCTGGGCCGCCTTCATGGCGGCCAGCTCCTGCTGCAGCGCCTGGATCTGGGATTCGAGCTGCTGGGTGGTCGGCGCCGCGGCCGATTGGGCGCGCGCCGGCGCAACCCAGGTGCCAGACGCGAGCAGCGCAGCGCCACAGGTCGCCAGAGCCGCGCGGGCGCAGCTATAGCGCAGAATCTTCTCTGTCCGATGCAAGGTAACCCCCAGTTTTTTGAAACTAAACGGAACGCCTTCTATGTCATATTCGAAAGAAGGCAAAATAAAAGTTTTGTGACACGCAATACAGAGTCATCTAAATCTAATATGTATATTGGCCCCTCCCGGACAGATCCATTAAATAAACTTTTATTTATAGTTCGGCGCCGGTACGGGCGCAGGTAAGAGAGCGGCTGTACCGAGCGAAGCCGACCGCCGTTGGGGCGGGACGGGGCCAAGCGTGGCAGCGGCGCGCCATGGAGGTCCCGAACGAGGCTTGGCCTGCCGCGTCGCGGGCGGCACAATCACGCCGTGCCAGCCGACAAAAGCAGGGTGGCGGAGTGCGATTGCCCGACTTTCTCCTGACCTCGACGTTTCGGCTCGCGGCGATCTTCGCGCTGACCTTCTCGGTCGCGGCGGCGCTTCTGTTCGGGTTCATCTACTGGCAGACCGCCTTGTTCGAGACCGGCCGCATCGACGCCTTCATCGTGAAGAACGCCGAGATGGTCGCAGCCGAGCCTCGTCCGGCGATGGAGCAGGCAGTCGCGTCGCGCATCCTCGGCGATCTGCACCGCATCAGCTTCGCCGCGCTCTTCGCCACGAACGGCAGCCGCATCGCCGGCAATCTCGCGGGGGTCCCGGAGGGATTGCCGGCCGACGGCAAGGCGCACGAAGTGCAGGCGGTCCGCACCGAGGACAACACCACGATCGTCGAACCGGTGCGGGCGGTAGCGCGGCGACTGGACGATGGTTCCCTGCTGGTGATCGGCCGGAACATCGACGAGCTGAAGCAATTGCGGGAACTGGTCACCCGGGCCTTGGCGCTGGGCGTGATTCCTGCCTTCCTGCTGTCGCTGGTCGCCGGCGCCTTCGTCAGCCGCCGTGCCCAGGACCGGGTCAAGGCGGTGCATCGCTCGGCCGATCGCATCCTGCTGGGCGATCTGCACGAGCGGCTGCCGACGCTCGGCACCCGCGACGATTTCGATCGGCTCGCCGGCAGCGTCAACCGCATGCTGGACGAGATCAGCCGGCTGCTCGAAAGCGTGAAGGCGGCCGGCGACGACATCGCGCACGACCTGCGGACGCCGCTGGCGCGCCTTCGCACCCGGCTGGAGCGCGCGAGGAGCGCCGCCGGCTCGCTCGGCGAGCTGCAGCAGACGGTGGATTCGGCGATCTCGGATCTCGACGAGACGCTCGGCCTGATCACCACGCTGCTGCGTATCGGCGAGATCGATTCCGCCCGCCGCCGCAGCGCCTTCCAGGATGTCGACCTGGCCACCATCCTGGAGGAGCTGGCCGAGAGCTACGGACCGGTCGCCGAGGACAAGAACGTCGACTTCTCGGTCGAGCCGTCTTCCGGGCTCCTCGTGCACGCGGATTCCGGGCTGCTTCTGGAAGCCGTCGCCAATCTGGTGCAGAACGCCATCAAATTCACGCCGCCGGGCGGGCATGTGGCGCTGTCGGCGGCCTCGTCCGCAGAGGGACCGGTGATCACCGTCGCCGACACCGGACCGGGGATACCGCCGTCCGAACGCGAGCGGATCTTCGATCGCTTCTACCGCATCGACAAAAGCCGCTCGATCGAAGGCAGCGGGCTCGGGCTCAGCCTCGTCGCCTCGATCGTCAAGCTGCACGGCTTCCGGGTCGAGGTGCGTGACGCCGCGCAGGGCGCCGTCTTCGCGATCATTTGCCGCCGCGACGGCGTGATGTCAGCTTAAATTTACTTTTAATTCCGACCTCCTGGCCCGCCGCCTAGAGTCTGCGCCGGCCGGATCGCCATGGCCGCAATCACGGGCAAGAACTGCGCAGGTTTTCGATGGCGCCCAATGGTCTCACGCCGAAGCAATACGCTGGGGAGCTATCGCGCGACGCGGCCGAGGCAGGCATCGAGGCCTTGATGGCCAATGCCGGTCGGCTCGCGCGCGACGCCAAGATCCTGCTGCACGCGCGGCGTTTTGCCAGCGCCTCGACCCTTGCCGCGATGGCGCTGGCCGAATTCGCCCGAGTCTCGGCCCTGCTCGCCTTGCCGGCGGCCACGGGACCGACGCAGACAAAGCGGGCCTGGCGGCACTTTCGCGACGGTGCGTTCGATTTCCCGTGGTCGATGTGCTGCGCCGGCAGACCGGCCCTGAGCGACGCCGAGACCAACGCGATGATCTCATTCATCCGCGCGATCGGCGAACAGGTGGAGTGCATCGGTGACGGCGCCTGGGTCGAGCCGGAGAAGATGATCGGCCGGCCACTCGCGACCCAGCTGGTCGAGATGGCGGAACTGCTGCGAACCCATCCCATCGACCGGGAGCCGCTGCGGATCTGGATGCAGGTCGTCGACTCCTGCCCCGAGGACGCCGCGGACGATGAGGTCCTCCAGCGGTTCCGCGGTGCGCTGGAGCGCGAGGGCCTGGGGCGGGTCGCGGCACTGATCCCGTCGGCCTAGCCCCCGTTGGTGCGCGTCGGCGCACACTCGCGCGCCAAGGTAAGCCGAGTACTTTGGGGGCGATGTTCCTGCCGGCCCAGGACGTGGGCGGCCCCGCGCCTCGCGCGTGCGCCGGCGCGGCAGCCTCGGTCAAAATGACCGCCCGGTATCCCGCGCGGGGAGCGCCAGCATCGAGATCAAGCGCAGCGCCAACGGCATCCCCGGACCGTGACTTGGGGTGGATGATGCGGCGCCAAGCGCGTTGGTCGGGCCACCCTCGCGCGCGCCCGCGGCGGCCTCAGTCATCGCGCTCCCAGCCGCATGCTGGCATGATGATCGAACGATCATGCCGCGAGGGCTGGCGAATGCCGATCGACCTGATCCGAGCTGCTGCCGCGCGGGGGCGGTTCCTGAGCTACAAGGAGCTGGCCGACGCCAGCCACGCCGACTGGAACCAGATTCATTGCGCCATGAACGGCCACCTCTGGGGCCTGGTTGTTTACAGTCATCACAAGGGCTGGCCGATGCTGAGCGCGGTCGTCGTGAACAAGTCGAACGTGGCCACCGGGAACATGGATCCGACGACCCTGACGGGCTTCGCCGCCGCGGCACAGGCGCTCGGCTACGCGGTCCACGACGAGGCCGCATTCCTGCGGGAGCAGCAACTGCGCGTCTTCGCCTGGGCGCGGGTGCCTGTGTAAGGGCTTCAAGGCCCCGAGCTGCAAGGCCGGCCATCACCCAGTTGACGGGACGGCCGCTTCCCTCTTTTCAATCGATGACTTCTCCCTCAGGGCGGCGCCACATCGACGGCGGGACCGATGGCAGCGCTCGAAGACCTAAAGCCGAACGCCACGATTCGCGGGATTCTGCCGACCGGGCTGGTCACGGTCGTCAGCGTCCATTGGCATGGCTCGGGCGTGGTCGACTTGACCTTCAAGGACGCCGCCGGGAAGGTCGCGAACGAGCCGCTCCCGCACCAGATTATGGCGGTCTACGAGTGAATGCTGCCGCGCCAGCTATTGAAGCTGCACAGTGTCCGGAACTGGCCCGGCCAGCCTGAGGAACAGCCTCCCAAGGGCTTCCAGTTCCGCCGATGGGTTCAGTCGCTGCACGGCCTGAAATTCGGCACCCCTCCTCCCCTCGAACAGCCATCGCGCACCCTCGAATCCAAATTGCTCCACCTCGAACTCGCCGCCCCAAAAACCAGCCGCTAGGACGGCAGCCTTCAAGGCTTCCCAATCAATTTCTGGCACATCGTTACGATGCCCTACCCGTTCGGGGCTGAACCGCACCTCAAGATGTCGCCAAGCCAACGTGATTCCGCGGGAATCCTTCCCGATCGTGATGACAGTATCGCCGCGAAATGCCGGGCGCCACGTGAAGCGATAGATCTCGATCTCGTCTGGCACCGCACAGAGCGGCGGCTCGACCATCAAGAAGTCCCAGCCTCGCAGCGTGGCGCGGCAACAGCGGAGCGCCATGGTGTTGAGCGGCTGACCATCGAACAGCGATGGGAACGCGTGCAGTGACCGATCCCGATATGGACACTCCACCGGGATCGGCACGGGCTGTTCCCCTTTCCAGCCACCCGCGACATCCGGTCGGGATACGTCATCATCGGCTGCTTCCCGCAGATCATGCTCGTCCGACCTGTCTGTCGTGCCTTGGCTGTCTGCCGTGATCGCTACAAGCCGGCTGCCGTAGACGAAGAGCGCCGTGACCAGGATGACAGCAGCGGCCTGCCACAAATGATAGATGAGCGCCGCCACCAGCCCCAAGGGCAACACGCCGACGCCAAGGATTACGATGCCGATGATCAACCCAACCCAGCCCCAAGCCCAGAAGGTGATCGCAGCGCAATAGATCCAGAGGATGACCCCGGCGACAATGGAGGTAGCGTACAATCCCCATGCTGCCCAGTATCGCGCCCGGCGGAATATTGCGAGAGGGCCGAACACGATAACCGCCGCGGCGATATCGAGCGGCAGGATGAAGAACGCCCAGTCGAGAATGGTCGCCATAGCCCCGCGCTTGTCTCCGCCCCGCCGGTGCGGCTGAAGCTATGCCGCCTTGGCCAACTCGCCGATCTTCGCGAAGGCGCGCATCTTGAGGTCCATCCCGTCGCCCAGGAGGGCGTAGGAGAGGCGGGAGCGCTCGTCCCCGTGGTGGTGGTCCACGAACTCGATGATCGCGTTCAGGGCGCCCCAGTAGGTCCCGGCGGCGGTGTCGAGATTCATCCCCCGCCCGGATTCGCGAAGCTCGACAATCTTCGCCCGAGCGCGCCGGATGTTCTCGACCTTCGTCTCCCACGCCCTGAGAAGCCCGCGATTGGCGGCGGCATTGCGCGGCTTCCGGGGCTCTGGCAGAAGCGACGCGAGCAGCGCCTCGAACTGCGCCTTCTCGCAGCGCTTCTTGGACAGGCTGACGAACTGATCGGTGACGCTGCCGAGACTGTGGAGGGTGGCCGCGTAGAACTCCCGCGCCGCCTCGGCGTGCTCTCGGAACGATCCGCCGTGGCGTCGCCTGAATGCTTGGCCCAGACCCCGCTCGCTCATGGCGATGGCCAGAGTGTTCTGGCACACCACGCGCACGGTGGTCAGGCGGATCGTGAAGGCGATCGAGCCGTCGTGGCTGTTCGCCAGGAGTGCGTAGGGCTGGACGACGTCACCGCGGCCGACCGTCAGCGGCTTTTCGATCCGCGCCAGCAGCCAGATGACCTCGCCGTCGCCGAGATACCCGCCGGTCTCATACACGGCTTCGCCCTTGCCGAAGACCCCATCGAAGAGCATCGCGCCGTCGCGGTTCTGGATCGGCTGGAAGCCGCGATGCACGACCCCGACAACGCGGCGCTCATGTCCCTCCGGCCGGTCGAGCCGCACGATCGCCTTCCGGGTCGGCGCTGGCGACGGGATACTGCCCGCGGTCATGAGGTCGGCCTCGCCCACCTCCCAGTTCAGCTCCCCGACCTTGAGCGCCTCGTCGAGCGTGGCCGGCCGCTGCAACGCCAGCCCCTCTTCGTGCCAGGGCATATCGCCCGTGTAGAACATCGCGCCGACGTTGGCTGGCATTCACCCCTCCATGGAACCATCAGCTTCAGATTGCCGATCTCGTAAGGCGCGGCGTGCCGCGTCGCGCCGGCCGGAATGAACCCAGCCAAGCCACATCCACCACCCCATCAAGCCGAGGAATACCCAGCCGGCCAGCCAGCGGGCAAACAAACTCACAAGACCAGCGATTGCTAGAGCGACAATGCCTCCAGCAAATAGGGTAAGCACGTAGAGTAAAATAGACCGGAGGAACTCACTAATACTGAGGCCGCTGTCATTCCTGGCCATTTATATCTCTCGTCCGAAGCCATTCACACGACATGGGTCACAATCAATTCGGCGGCTGCTTCGCGCCGTCGCAGGCAGGACTCGACGTCTCGGCGGGTTCGCCGCCCGGAAATAATACCAGGACTTTAGCCCGTAGATTGATGCACTTCAAGATGATCGCCTGCCCGGATGGACGTGCAGGCGCTGGTGGCATGGAACTTGAGGCGCATCAGGGTAGATCGTGGATTCTCGCAGGAAAGGTTGGCCCTCGATGCCGGGATCGATCTCAGCTACGTGAACCGCCTCGAACGCGTCCTCGAAAATCCGACCGTGGCTGTCCTTGACCGCTTGACTGACGCGCTCGGCGCGAACATCGCCGAGTTGTTCGAAGCGTGGCCATCGAACATGCCGCGGCCACAACCGCTCCGCTCAGGGCGTCGACCGAAGCGGTAAGAGCAGACCGGCGGGCGCCGCGACGGGTCCCGCGGCGCATGAACGTCTACAGGTCCAACGTGGACAGCGGCGGCCCAGCAATGTCGCAGAGCAAGCGGCCGACGAACCACAACGGCCCGCGCGGCGAGCAGCGCTTGATCGAGCGGTAGACCATCCCGCGCCGCCCCTCGACCTGCAAGGTGGCGCCGTCCAAGCCGAAGTACTCCCCCTCGCGGGTGAGGCCCCAGAGCCCGAGATCATCGACGGCACGACGCAATCGCTTCCACGCGTCGCCCGAGATGTTCGCCTGCACGCCCAGCTCCTCCGGCGCGAACAGCGAGTCCGACCGGCTCCAGCTTGCCGCGATCCCGGCGGCGGACCGACCGACGCGGACGACGGCGCGGCCCTCGAAGCTCGACTCCCACG
>DATGFU010000185.1:0-3840 GCA_035308865.1 Allostellaceae bacterium
CGCTCACCACCATGTCGCCGCGTCCGGTGTGGATCAGGTTGCGTCCGGAGCCGGAGATGATCGTGCCGGAACCGCCGCCGCCGCGGATCGTGTCGTCGCCCTGGTTGCCGACCAGCAGCTCCGGCCCGGCACGGCCTACGATCGCGGCGTCCAGCGCGCCGGTCAACACCATCCCCGCGATGCCGGCGCCGAGCGCGAGGCTCTCGCCGGCATGACGCGGGGCCCCATTCGCGATGTTGATGTCCCCGGCGATCCTGCCGGCACCGAAGATCTCCTTGGCGGGCGCCGCTTGCGGCGCGGCGAGCCTTGCGGGCGTGAAGAAGTTGAGCGCCAGATGCTGGTTTCCCGCCGCCGCATCGAGCGTGTGAACGAGGCTCAGCAGCGCGTCGCTCAGCGTCGCCGATTGTACCGCCTCGACCATGACCGACAGGCTGGGATTCCCGGCGGAGGTCTCGACCAGGATCTCGGCATGGCCGTTCGCGTCGGGGGCCAGCGCCAGCACCGTCCCGGCGGGCAGGCCCTCGAGCGTCAGGCTCGCCACGGTCGCGCCGTTCTCGACGATGCTCAGCGTGCCCCCACTGTAGGCCAGGTACTCGGTGCTCGAATAGGCGACCCCGGTCAGGTCGATCGTGCTGCCTGCGGCGAAGCCGCCGAGGCCGAGCGTCACGCCGGCGGTGTCGGCCAGGTCCAGCACCGCATCCGTCCCGGCGAACTCGACCGTGTTTGTCGACGCGGCCGCCAGTTCGAGCGTGGCCCCGGCTCCGATTTCGAGCGTGCCGGTGCCGTGGACAGCGGTCTCCACATCCAGCGTGCCGGCGACGGTGAGGGTCCCATCATTGGTGAGCGCCTCGCCGGCGCCAATCGTCACGCTGCCGACGAGCGTCCACGCCGCGCTGGCATCCACCTCGACCGAACCGAAATTCGTGATGCTGGTCCCGAGCCCGACCAGCGTGCCCGCGCTGCTGCCGGACGCGAGCTCAAGCACGCCGAGGCTGCCCCCGCCGTCGACCTTGCCGATGAAGGCGGCGCCGGGATCGAGCACCAGCCTGTGCGCGCCGGCGCCGGTGAACTCCAGGGCGTAGACGGCGCCTTCGAGGGTGCCGGCGTCGATGACCGTGCCGATCGCCGTGGCGCCGCCGAGATCCCAGGCGGCACCGGCGTCGACGGCGATCGTGCCGAACCCGGTGAGAGTGGTGCCGAGCCCGCTCAGCGTGCCGGCGCTGCTGCCCGAGGCCAGTTCCAGCACGCTGAGGCTGCCGCTGCCTTCGACCTTGCCGATGAACACGGCGCCCGGATCGATGACCAGCCGGTCGGCGTAGGTGCCGAGGAACTCGACCGCGTAGGTGCCGCCTTCGATCGTGCCGCCGTTGATCACGGTTCCGGCGCCGCTCAGAACCACGCCCTCGGCCGCGCCCTCGATCACGCCGGAATTCTCGACGGTGCCGCCGACCGCGGAGACGCCGGCTCCCCTTGCGTAGGTGCCGATGATCGTGCCGCTGTTCTCCAGTGTCGCGGCCGCGGTAAGGGCCACGCCGAGGCCGCCCTCGATCACGCCCGAATTGGTCAGCGTGCTGTCGGCGCCGCCCAGCGCGCCGACGCTTACCCCCTGGATCGTCCCAATGTTTGTCAGCGTCAGCTCGCCGGCCGAAACTCCATAACGGCCGCCGGTGATCCCCCCGGTATTCGTGACGATGCCGGTATAGCGGGGCATGACGATCCCGCCCTCGATCTCGGCCGAGGCGCCGAGATTGCTGACCGTTCCTCCCACGTTCGAATAAACGCCGTAACTTGTTCCCTCAATGGTTCCGTAGTTCGTGATCGTGCCGTATCTCTCGCTGATCCGGATCCCGATGCCGTTGCCCGACCCGCTGAGGGTCGCGGCTATCGTGCCCCGATTCACGACGGCACCGCGGTATCCGAGGTAAACGCCAATACGCGCGCCCACAATCGTCCCGAAATTGCTGACGTTGGCGGGACCGTAGATGCCGCCTATGGTCCCATAGTTGATGACGACGTCGGCATCGCGTATCGGGCCTTCGATAACGGCGGACGTTGAACTGCTCGAATCGCCATTGGTAATCGTGCCTCCACGCAGCAGGAGCCCGTAAGGAGAAGCCAGCGTCCCGAGATTATCGATGGTCGCTGACGTGGAGAGATCGACACTGTAGCGAGTGCCATAGATTGTCCCGCTGTTGGTGATTGTATCCGCTGCAGTGGCAGGTCTAAAATAATAAATAGAGGTGATACCTCCTCCCATGAACCCTGAGTTATTGAGATCGGTGCCAAACCAAAGCGACGCGGTGCCATTGATTATCCCGGAGTTTACGAGCGTTCCTGTTGTCGAATGCACTAATACGTCATTGGCGATCGTGCCGCGATTATCTAGCAAGCCGTTACCTGAATCTAGATCGCCCTGGATGAGGTTATAATTGATGATCGTGCCAGAATTGCCCCCGACTGCTACTGCATACCTTGTCACTCCAATGATCGTTCCATGGTTGATAATTGTACCATCGCCGGGGATAATGGCGCTGCCGTAGATCAATCCCGTATTCGTGATCTCTCCGCCCCCGAACGAAATCATGCCCTGAATCGTGCCGCCATTGTCCAGCGTGCCGATTCCACTTAAAGTGATGGCGAGATAGGAGCCTTCGATCAGGCCGTTATTGACGATCAGGCCCTGGTTCAGCGAAACGGCAGGCGAACTGAAGTGGGTATCGACGATCGTTCCATCGTTTTCGACCGTGCCCGCGCCTTTGAGAACCACGCCGCCGTAGCCTTCGATCACTCCCGAATTGGTCACGATGCCGGTCGAGCCCGTTATGTCGACGCCGAAACCTCCGGCGCCGGTGGCCATAATCGTGCCCTGGTTGTCGATCGAGCCGGAGACGATCTCGATACCGGCACCGGCGCCCTCGACGATGCCGCTGTTCGTGATCGTCGCCACGGCTCCCGTGACGGCGATTCCGATACCGGTTGACCCGGTTGCCTCGATCAGCCCGGCATTGCCGACCGTGCCGCCCTTGCCGAGTTCGAGGCCGAAGGCGACGCCCTCGATCGTGCCGGCGTTGACGACCGTCACCGGCGCGTACTGCGTCAGCGGCGGCGGTGCCGGGACATACACGCCTGCGCCGGTCGAGCCGATGATCGTCCCGTAATTCTCGACGGTCCCGGTGGCGAGGCTGAGGCCGATGTTCTGCCCCTCGATCAGCGCCGCCGTGTCGCTCGTGCTGCCGTTCGTGACCGCGCCGCCGGCGGCGAGGAAGATGCCGTCGCCGCCGCTGGAGATCAGGCTGCCGTCGTTGAAGACGGTATAGGCATGGGCCGCGCCGCCGGTGACGGCGTTCCCGGCGCTGGCGTCCACCACGGCCGACGCGGTGAAGGTGGCGCTCGTGAAGGCGAGGGTCAGGCCGTAGGTATAAGTACCGGAATAGGTCCCGTTCGGCATAAGCCTCCCCCAACCAGCCATCCGGCGGAACCGACCAAGCCCGCCGATATCCGAGAAAGCCACCGGCTTCCTCAAGCCTCGATGACCTTAGTTCGGACGGGATTTCGGATCCACTGCGACCGGCGCGGCGGTCACGGCCGTCCCGCGATTGCCCCCCACCACATCCGCGCCGCAGCCCACACATCCGGCCGGGCGACGGCGGCAGCCCAGGGATCGAAGCCGGCGAGGCGCAGCGTACGGAGATACACGCCGGCGACGCGCATTGGCAGCAGCGCCGGGAGGGCGGTGCGCGGCGGCCGGGCGGCCCGGGCCAAGGCGAGCTGCCGCTCCGCCGACAGCGCGACCGCGCGGACCGCGCGCGACATCGCCGGCGACGGCGCAAACCGGGCGTC
>DATGFU010000186.1:0-12927 GCA_035308865.1 Allostellaceae bacterium
AATACCATGACCTCGGCCACGACCACTTCGACCAACGCACCAAGGAAACCCAAAAGAGGCGCCTCGTCGAACGTCTCCAGCTACTCGGCTTCTCCGTCACCCTTCAGCCAGCGGCCTGAGACCCTGGCAGTTTCTTGTTAGCGCGGCCGAAAATCGACGTTTTCTGAGGCGTTTAGCCCCGGCGCTCGCTTGCCGCCACGCGAGGATCCCAATAGACTGGTTTCAATTGATGATCAGTTGAAGCCGTATTCGGTCGGCGCTCGGCGCCCAGGCCGAATTCGGCTCAGGTTCCAGGGGGACTCGCGATGGACACGCTGCTGCCGGACCCGCTCGCTGCTCGTCGCGAGACCGACTACACGATCCTGCCGCTGGCCTATTGCCAGGCCAACATGCCCTACGACTTCTTCGGGGGATCGGGGCTTTTCAGCAACCACGGCACCTGCTGCATTCCGATGATCTACACGCTGATCGTCGGCGGCGAGGTCGGCGGCAAGCAGCACGTGGCGCTCGTCGATTGCGGCTTCAGCCAGAAGAAATGGCTCGATCGGTACGCGTTCTTCGAGTGGGAAGACCCGAAGACCGTACTCGGCCGGGTCGGCTACGCGCCGGAGGACATCGAGGCGATCCTCGTCACCCACATGCATTTCGACCACATGGGTAATTTCGAGGCCTTCCCGAACGCCAAACTCTACGTTCAGCTCGAGGAGTACGTCGGCTGGGCGAAGGCCGTGGCGCTGGCGCGCGAGCTGGGCGAGGAGGAGGACCGGTCCTGGATCTTCTCCTCATTCGATCCGGACGATCTCGTCCGCGCCTCCCGGGGGATCGCCGACGGGAAGATCAAGTTCCTCACCGGCGATGCCGAGGTGCTGCCCGGAATCAGCGCGCATCTCGAGAAGGATTCCCACACGTTCGGGACGCAGTGGTTCCTGGTCCAGACGCGGAACGGCCCGTACGCGGTGGTCGGCGATACCGTCTACTGGTACTCCAATGTCGAGAAGCTGTGGCCGCCCGGCTACAACCAGGGCAACAGCTTCAACCAGATCTACGCCTACCAGCGGCTCCGCAAGGTGCTGAAGGGCGAGACGCACCGCATCGTGCCCGGCCACGACCCGCTGATCTGGGATCGCCATACGTCCTGGTCGCCGAAGAAGACCAACCAGATCGCCGAGGTCAACCTAGCCTCAGGCGAGGCCTCGCGAAAGCCGAAGCGAAGCAAGAAGTCGGGAAAGTAGCGGACCTCTCACCCCCTCCCCCCCATCCCCCTCCCGCAAGGGGAGGGGGGAGGGGGCTTCGCCTATCCCCGCTGGCGCGCCTTTGCCAGGTCGAGCGCCACATCGACGATCATGTCCTCCTGCCCGCCGACCATGCGGCGGCGGCCGAGCTCGACCAGGATGTCGCGCGTGTCGAGCCCGTGTTCGGCCGCCGCTTTCTCCGCGTGCCGCAGGAAGCTCGAATAGACGCCGGCATAGCCGAGCGTCAGCGTCTCGCGGTCGACCCGCACCGGCCGATCCTGCAGCGGCCGGACGAGAGTCTCCGCCGCATCCATCAGGGCGAAGAGATCGGTGCCGTGGTTCCAGCCATAGACATCGGCAACGGCGACGAAGACCTCAAGCGGCGCGTTGCCGGCCCCGGCGCCCATTCCGGCGAGTGAGGCGTCCACGCGGATAGCCCCGTGCTCGACCGCGACCACCGAGTTGGCGACGCCGAGGCTCAGGTTGTGGTGGGCGTGGATGCCGCGCTCGGTCGCCGGATCGAGCACGCGGTCATAGGCTTCGAAGCGCTCGGCCACGCCCGCCATGGTGAGCGCGCCGCCGCTGTCGGTGACGTAGACGCAGTGGGCGCCGTAAGTCTCCATGAGCTTTGCCTGCCGCGCGAGCTCGTCGGCCGGGATCATGTGGCTCATCATCAGGAAGCCCGACACGTCCATGCCGAGCTTGCGGGCATGCTCGATATGCTGTCTGGCGACATCCGCCTCGGTGCAGTGCGTCGCGACGCGGACGCTGCGCACCATGAGGTCGTAGGCACGATCCAGATCGTGGATCGTGCCGATGCCGGGGATGAGCAGCGTGGTCAGCCGTGCGTGGCTGATGACGCCGGCAACCGCCTCGATCCAGGCCCAGTCCGTGTTGCTGCCGAAGCCGTAGTTGAAGCTCGATCCGGCGAGCCCGTCGCCGTGCGAGATCTCGATCGCGTCGACCTTGGCCTTATCGAGGGCGGCGGCGATCGCGCGCACCTGGTCCAGCGAGTATTTGTGCCGAATCGAGTGCATGCCGTCGCGCAGCGTGACGTCCTGGATATAGAGCTTCCGTGCGGGGTCGGCCGAGTTCGTGGTCATCGGTGATTCCTTCTCGGGGCTCAGGCGAGGAACCGGCGCTCGGCCAGCCGTTCGGCCGTCTTCAGAGCGGCCGAGGTCATGATGTCGAGGTTCCCGGCGTAGGGCGGCAGGTAGTGGCCCGCCCCTTCGACCTCGAGGAACACCGAGACCTTGAGGCCGGCGAAGGCCTGCCCGAGCTCCGGGATGTAGAGCCGGTCGTTGTCGCCGAAGCGCTCGAACTGCACCTGCTGCTTGAGCCGGTAGCCCGGAACGTAGTGTTGGACTTCGGCCACCATCGCCTCGACCGAAGCGGCGATCGCGGCCTCGTCGCCGGGCTCGCACAGGCAGAAGACCGTGTCGCGCATGATCAGCGGCGGATCGGCAGGATTGAGGATGATCACCGCCTTGCCGCGCCGCGCGCCGCCGACCGTCTCGATGGCGCGGGCGGTGGTCACGGTGAACTCGTCGATGTTGGCGCGCGTCCCCGGGCCGGCCGAACGGGAGGAGATCGAGGCCACGATCTCGCCGTAGACCACCTTCGACACGCGATCGACCGCGGCGACGATCGGGATCGTCGCCTGGCCGCCGCAGGTCACCATGTTCACATTCGCCGAATCGAGATGCTGGTCGAGATTGACCGGCGGAACGACGAAGGGACCGACTGCGGCCGGCGTCAGGTCGATGACCTGGCGGCCGTGCTGCCGCAGGATGGCATCGTGCCGGGCATGGGCGCCGGCCGAGGTCGCATCGAACACGATCCGCACGGCGTCGAATTCCGGCATCGCCAGCAGCCCGTCGATCCCCTGGTGCGTGATGGCGATGCCGAGCCGGGCGGCCCGCTTGAGTCCCTCGGACTCGGGATCGACGCCGACGAACGCAACGACTTCGAGGGTCTGCGACAGGCGCTTGATCTTGATCATGAGGTCGGTGCCGATATTGCCCGTCCCGATGATGGCGCAGCCGATCCGGCTCATACGCGGGTCTCCTGACGTAAGCGTGCGTCGCAGATCATGGCGTCTCCCTTCCTGCCCCGTCATGCGGTCAACGTGAACGAGGCGATGCCGAGGTTCTGGACCGTCAGCTTGACCGTCTGGCCGGGCGACAGCGCCTCGGCGGCTGTCGCCCCGCCCGCCATGATCACGTCGCCAGCCTCCAGCCGCTCGCCGCGCTCGGCGACGAGCCGCGCCGCCGCCACCAGCGAGTTCACGGGATGCCCGAGGATCGCGGCGCTCGAGCCGATCTGCCGCGCCCGGCCGTCGATCTCGAAGATCATGCCGAGATTGTCGAGATCGGTCTCCGCCCTCCGCCACGGCCCGATCACCAGCCCGGCCGAGGAGGAATTGTCGGCGACAACATCGGTCAGCGAGAACTTGAAATTCTCATAGCGGCTGTCGATCAGCTCGATGGCAGGCGCGACCCCGCCGACGGCCGCCATCGCGGTCATCGCGTCGATCCGGCCGGCAAGCGGCGCCCGCAGCAGGAAGGCGATCTCCGGCTCGGCACGCGGGTGAACAAACCTCGCGCGCGGGACCGAACCACCGTTCTCGATCAGCATGGCGTCGGTCAGCCGGCCGAAGATCATCTCGGCGATCCCCATCTGCGCCATCTTGGCCCGGCTGGTGAACCCCATCTTGATCCCGATCCGACGCTCGCCCCGCCGGTAGCGTGCCGCCAGCGAGAGCGCCTGCACCTTGTAAGCGTCGTCGAGCGTGAGCGCCGTGTCCAGCTGCGGCACCGCGCGGGCCGCCCGCGCCGCCTCGTCCAGTCGATCCGCCAGCATCGCGTGGTCGGTCATGGGAACCTCCTAGCGCGACGGCGCGGCGGCGAAGGCCGTCCGCACCGAGCCGACGCCATTGATCCGAAGCTCGAACGAATCGCCCGGCCGCGCCGGCACCATCGGACCGAGAGCGCCCGACATGACGATATCGCCTGCCCGCAGCGGCCGGCCGGCGGCGATCATGCGACGGGCCAGCCACAGCGTCGCAAAGAGAGGATTGCCGAGGCTCGCCGCCCCGGCGCCGAACGAGACCGGCTGCCCGTTCTGCTCCAGCACGGCGCCGCAGAGGCGGATGTCGAAGCTGCCGAGCCGGCGCGGGTCGGAGCCTATCGCGAACCGGCCGGAGGAAGCGTTGTCCGCGACCGTGTCGGCGATCCGGATGTTCCAGCCTTCGATCCGGCTGTCGACGATCTCGATCGCCGCGACCGCGTGGTCGATCGCTTCCATGAGATCGGAGACCGTCAGCCGGTCCTCGTTCAGATCGCTGCCCAGGCGGAAGGCGATCTCGCCCTCGACGCGGGGCTGGATCAGCGCGCCAGCCGGGACCTCTTCGCCATCTGCCAGCGCCATGTCCGCGAAGAGCACGCCATAATCGGGCTGGTCCACGCCGAACTGCTGCTGCACCGCACGCGAGGTCAGCCCGATCTTGCAGCCGACCAGCCGCCGCCCGCCGGCGAGCCAGGATTCAGTCATCCTCGCTTGGACCGCGTAGGCCGCATCGACATCGTCCGGGCCAAGAAGATCGCGGACCGGCGGGCACGGCCGTCGGGTTTCGTAGGCGCCGGCCAGCCGTGCGGCGGCCTCGTCGATGATCTGCGGATCGGCCATGGGATGGGGCACTCCTCCAGATATTCGGCGCGTCAGACGGATTGCTCGTCGAGCTGGGCGTGCGGCGCGTGCGCCACCGCCCGCACCATCAGCCCCTGATAAGGATGGGGCAGCTGGCCGACGCCCACGGTGGTCCGCGCCGGCCCCTGGTAGTCGAAGAACTCCGAATAGACGCGATTGAATTCGTCGTAGCTGCGCATGTCGAGCAGATAGGCCTGGATCTCGACGAGATCCGACATCCGCGCGCCGACGCCCGACAGCATGTCGGCGATGTTGCCCAGCACGGTCCGCGTCTGCTTCGCGATATCGATCTCGACCGTCCCGTCGGCATGGATCGCGACACCGTCGAACGTGTCGTCGGGGCGGCGCGCGCTGGTACCGGAAATGAAGATGAAGTCGCCGACCTGCTTCAGGTGCGGGAACGGTCCGCGCGGCCGTGCCTTCTGCGGGAAGACGCGGCTCGCGGTGAAGAGCCCGTGCTCGAGACGCTCTGCCGCCTCCGCCAGCGCCGCACGCGCGGCAAGAAGCTGCTCGCCGCCGAGGCGCGAGGCGGGCGCCGAAAGCGCGATCGCCGCCACGACCTTGCCCTTGCCGTTGTGCAGCGGCACGGCGACCGAGCGCAGGCCTTCCTCCCACTCCTCGTCATCCACCGCGTAGTTGCGGCGGGCGATCGCGCTCAGTTCCTCGAGGAGCGCCTTGCGCTCGACGATCGTATGCGCGGTGAACTGCTCCAGCGGCGCGTGATCGATGAGCCGGGCGCGGCCGCCCGCATCGAGCGCGGCGAGGAGCATCTTGCCGACCGCCGTGCAGTGCAGCGGGTTCATTTCCCCGATTGCATGGCCGATCATCAGCGAGCGGTCGGGCAACGCCCGCGCGACGTTCATCGCCTGCTGGCCGTTCCGCACGGCACAGTGCACCGCCTCACGGTACGTCGCTGCCAGATTGTCGAGATGCGGCTGCACCGCCTCGACGAGCAGCTTATGGCTTTCCACCTTGCCGCCCAGCGTCGCCATCATCAGGCCGAGCTGGAACTTGCCCTTCTCGCTGCGCGAGACCGCTCCGATCTCCTCGAGCGTGACCAGGAAGCGATGGACCGTCGCGAGGTTGCTGCCGATCGTACGAGCGACGTCCGTGGCGCTCAGCCCACGCTCGTTGGTGGCGAGCACATCCAGGATCTGGAACGCCTTCGCGACCGATCCGTTCTTCGGCGTCTTCAACGGTGCTGGAATGACGGAATCTCCCGCGCGGCGACGTGCCCGTGGCGCCAGTGCGGCGCCCAGCCGGCCGCGCTGCGCTATGCCGGCACTTCAACCACGGCACCGCCCGTGCCGTAAATCGGTTCGTAGCCGTGGACCGTCGCCTTGCCGGGCTTCCCGCCGAGCGCACCCAGCACGAATGCCAGATGCTTCAGTCCGAAATCCGTGGGCCCGGCACCGGCAGCGGCTGCCGCCTCGGCCCGGACCCGATCGGCATCGCCGGATTCGAGCGCCGTCAGGATTTTCCGGTTGGCTTCGTCGTCGTGCGGATTGGCGATATGGTCCTCGGCCGGGTCGATCGGACGGCGGAACATGCTTGCCGACAGCCCGCCGACCCCGACCACGGCGACGCGTTTGTTCTGCTCGTCGGCCATTGCCCGGACGATGCCGCCGATCTGCTCGGTCTTGGCCCAGTCGTGATAGACGTTGTTGGCGGTCACGATGGTCGGTTGGCGGTGGCCCGGATCGAGGAAATGGGCGGCGACGATGGCGCCCGTATCGATCGGGAAGCCCTCATAGTTGACGCCCTTGGAGCGCAGCCCCGATTTCGTGCCGGCGGCGACGCAGGCCTCCGCGAGGGCGACGTCTATCGTGATGTCGAAGGGGAGATCGCCCCACTCGTACCAGTTCTCGTCGACATGGACCCCGCTCAGCCGGGGCTTGGTCTGCCATAGCTGGTCCAGCACGGCGATCCATTGCGTGGAATAGATCGCCACCGTGTCGGGCCGGTAGGCGGCGAGGGCGGCGCCTGCCGCCGTCGCGGCCTTGCCGAGGCGCTGCCAGGCGGGCGCATCGGGCTTCAGGACCATGTGCGGCAGTCCGGGCATGACGAAAGCGGCGACGACGGGCATCGGGACGCACTCCTATCTTCGGAACGGCCGGGCTAGGCGGCAGCGGCCGTGAGATCCCATTCCATGACGGCGTTGCCGGTGCCGATGACGGTCCCGTAGCCGTGCAGTTCGCCCGGGATCTCGGGATAGCCCATGGCGGAGAACATCCAGGTGAAGGCGCCGGACTTTACCTCGGCGAACGCCTCGTCGATGAATTGCGGCAGGATCTCGAAGACCTCGCGCGTCTTGCCCCGCCGCAGCAGGTCGATCATCCGCATGTCCCACTTGTAGCCGGGATAATTCTGCGGATGCTCGCGCGACATGTCCTCGGGGACATCCGGCTCCTCGTGGAAGTGGTAGTGGCAGAGCGTGTTGGAGGCGAGCAGCACGGCGCGGCGGCCGGTCTCCTCGATCGCCTTCCGCGTCGCCTTGCCGAGGATGTCCATCTCCTCGAGCCCCTCCTTCGTGTTGAGGTAGTAGGGCGAGTTGTTGGCCGAGAGCCCGACGATCGGGATGTCCCATTGCGGGCGCATCATGTGGAGCGTCGTGATCGTGCCGTAATCGACACGGAAATTTGGGTTCCGCATCATCTGCGTCACGAGGCCCATGTCGCGTGCCGTGGAACAGCAGGCCTCGGCGAGCTCGAGATCGACTTCGAGCTCGAAATTGTAGCGGAAGAGATTGGGGAAGATCGGATCGACCGACTTGCCCGAGAGGTGGCGCACGCCGAGGAAATGATGGCCGACATTGGTCATCCAGTGCGGCGAGTGGACCAGCAGCACGTCCGGCTTCAGCCGGTCGAGGCTCTTCCGCGCCCGCTCGTAGGCCCAGCGCAGCTGCTCCCAGCCGCCCTCGGCCCGCGGCTCGTTCTGCGCGGGGTTCTCGGCATAGACGAGGTGCGGCGGGTGCGGCGCCAGGAAGCCGGCCAGGATTTCGCCTTGAGACATTGCCTTGCCCTCCAGTCAGGAATCAGAGCGTGTCGCGCGGACGATGGGCGACGGCCTGCATCTCGATGAGGAGATGGGGGTGCGGCAGCGCACGCACCGCAACCGTCGTCCGTGTCGGACCGTCGAAGGAGAAATATTCGGCGTAGACTTCGTTGTAGACGCCGAAATCCTCCATCGTCGCCAGAAAGGTCGTAATCGAGACGAGATCCCGCAGCGAGCATCCGACGCTTTCGAGGATGGTCCCGATGGTCTCGATCACCGCGCGCGTCTGCTCACGAATGTCGAGTACGACGCTGCCGTCGGGAGAACGCCGCGCGCCGGCGATCGAATCGTCGGCGCGGCGGGCACTGGTTCCGGAGATGAAATAGAAATCGCCGGCACGCTTCACATGCGGAAACCGTCCGCGCGGCGCAGCAATCTCGCTGACCACCTTGGCGTTCGTCACAAGCCGCCTTCCTTGTAGAATTCGAATTCGATCTCGACCGTGGCGCCAAGCGGCAGCGCCGTCACGCCGACCGAGGTGCGGGCCGGCGGCGTCGCCATTGCACCGATCGCGCGATCCCAAGCGACGTTGATGTCGGGGAAGAGGTCCATGCGGGTCGTGAAGATCCGGGCGGCCACCATGTCATCCAGCGCCAGCCCCAACTCGGGCAGGGCCTGTGTCAGGTTGTCGAGGATCTTCGCTGCTTCCGCGCCGGGACCGCCGGCTTCGAGCGCGCCCGTCGCGCGGTCGAGCGCAACCATTCCGGAGACGCGGATCCAGGGCCCCGCCTTCACGACGGGGCTGTAGCGGAAGCGCGGCTTGGGCAGGATCGTGGAGGAAAGCGCCTGGGCCATCGCCGTCACAGCTTGATGCAGATATTCGTCGGCTCGGCATAGAAGCCGAGCGAGTGCCGGCCGCCTTCGCGTCCGATGCCGGACAGCTTCACGCCGCCGAACGGGGTCCTCAGGTCGCGCAGGAACCAGGTGTTGACCCAGGCGATGCCGGTCTCCATCGCCGTCGCCACGCGATGGGCTCGCGCAAGGTCGCGGGTCCACACCGCCGCGGCGAGCCCGTATCGCGTATCATTGGCCATGCGGATCGCCTCCGACTCGTTGTCGAACGGCGCCACATGGCAGACGGGGCCGAAGATCTCCTCCTTGACGCAGCGCGCAGTCTCGGGGAGCCCGGTCAGGATCGTCGGTTCGACGAAGGCGCCGGCATCGCGGGCGTCGCCGAACCGCGGCACGCCGCCGCCGGTGACGACGTGCGCCCCTTCCTCCAGGGCCAGCTCGTAATACGCCAGCACCTTCTCTCGATGCGCCCGGGAGATCAGCGGGCCCAGCGTGGTCGACGCATCGTCCGGCCAGCCTGGCACCAGCGCTTCGGCGCGGTGCTTCAGGGCCGCCACGAAGCGCTTGAAGATCGGCCGCTCGACGTAGATCCGCTCGGTGCACAGACAGACCTGGCCGCAATTGAGGAAGGTCGAGCGTGCGGTGCCCTCGACGGCCGCTTCGAAATCGGCATCGGCGAAAACGATCGCCGCATTCTTGCCGCCCAGCTCGAAGGAGATCGGCTTCACCGTCGCGGCGGCCGCGCGCATGATCGCGGAACCGGTGGCGCTCTCGCCGGTGAAGGTGATGGCATCGACGCCGGGATGGGCGGTCAGGAATTCGCCGGCCGAGTCCGGCCCGAACCCGTTGACGACGTTGAACACGCCCGGCGGCAGTTCGACCTCGTGGCAGATCTCGGCAAGGAGCGCGGCCGTGGCCGGCGTCTCCTCCGACGGCTTCACCACGACGGCATTGCCCGCCGCGAGGGCGGGCGCCACTTTCCAGCTCATCAGCAGGAGCGGCAGGTTCCACGGGGCGATCACGGCGACGACGCCCAGCGCCTTGTGCACCGTATAATTCAGCGCGCCGCCGCCATCCGGCGTCGCCGTCCGGAACGCCTCCTCGTGGAATCCGATCGCCAGGTCGGCAAAGATCCTGAAGTTCGCGATGCCGCGCGGGACGTCGAGCGTGCGGGCGAGCGCCACAGGCTTGCCGGTATCGGCGACCTCCACAGCGACCAAGTCCTCGAAGCGCTGTTCCATCCGATCGGCGATCCGGCGCAGCCACTGGGCACGGTCCGGGGCGCCCAGCCGTCCCCAGCCCGAGGACAGCGCCCGCCGGGCGGCTGCGACGGCCTCGTCCACCGTCGCCTGGTCCGCCTCGACGACCATCGCATGGATCGTCCCATCGACCGGGTTCACGTCCTCGAAGCGGCGCCCGTCCGTGACGAAACGGCCGGCAACATAGTTGCCGATCAGCCTTGCCGCGCCGGGAGACTTGGGTCGACTCATCATCCACTCATCACGGGCGCCGAGCCGCAATGTAAGAGGCAAAACCGGCCGGGAGCCAGATAATTCTCAATATTCAAGATATAGAATTCGCTGCGTGATATAGTGTAGTTCGACTCTGGGGCCTGTCAAGGGACAGCGGCCCTTCCCGCGATGTGCCGACCCATGATGGGCTCACCGAGAATCCGAGAAGCTCCACAGCAGACGAACTCGGGCGGACGGGCCACGAGCCGGCCGGCCTCATTGTCTTGCCATCAAGGGCCTGTCGCGATCCGAAAATGCGTGGGAAGCTGAAACGGCAGCGACGGGAGGGTCCGCGTCGTGGACATGGAAGCGATCGTGCACGAAGCGCCGGAGGGCCACAAAGTGGAGCTCCGCCTTTGGCTGCGCCTCCTGTCGACGGCAAACCTCATCTCCGGCGAGGTCCGCCGCCGATTGCGCGCGGAATTCGGCCTCACCCTGCCGCAATTCGACGTGCTGGCGCAGCTCGACCGGGCAAAGGGCGGGGTGCGGCTGGGCGAGCTTTCCGAGCGCATGATGGTGACCAACGGCAATGTCACGGGACTGGTCGCGCGTCTCGAATCCGAGGGCTATGTAAGGCGTGAGATTACGGAACAGGACCGCCGGGTGACCGTAGCCCGGCTGACGCCGCTGGGACGGCGCCGCTTCCGGGTCTTCGCTGCCGCGCACGAGACGTGGCTCGCCGAGATGCTGTCGCAGGTCGATGAGGAGGCAAGGGAGTCGCTCCTGCAGCGTCTCGGCGCGGTGAAGGCTTCCGTCCGCAGGCATCTCGGCGGGCAGGAGGAGGAAGGCAAGCCGCCCGCAGCTTGACCCCGCGGCTTGACCCCGCAGCTTGACAACGAGGCGGCGCGGGATATTTTAAGCTTGAAATTTCTCGGTGCGGCCGACAGCCCCGGCGACAGGCCGCACGGAGGGCAGCGTTCATGCGTATCGTCTGCATCGGCGGCGGCCCGGCCGGCCTCTATTTCGCGCTTCTGATGAAGAGGCTGCACCCGGCGCATCGCGTCACCGTGGTCGAGCGCAACCGGCCCTACGACACCTTCGGCTGGGGGGTCGTCTTCTCGGACGCGACCATGGACTCGATGCGGGTCTGGGACCCGCAGACGGCTGCCGAGATCGAGGACGCGTTCAACCACTGGGACGATATCGAGCTGTGGTTCAAGGGCCGGCGCCAGCGCATGTCCGGCCATGGCTTCGTCGGGATCGGCCGCAAGCGGCTGCTGAACATCCTCCAGGCACGCTGCGAGGCGCTGGGCGTCGAACTCGCCTTCGAGCGCGACGTCGAGTCGGATCTGGAATTTCCCGACGCCGATCTCGTCATCGCCTCGGATGGCGTGAACTCGCGGATCCGCAGCCGCTACGAGACGGTCTTCGAGCCCGACATGCTGGTGCGGCCGAACCGTTACATCTGGCTCGGCACCAACAAGCAGTACGACGCCTTCACCTTCGATTTCCGCCGGACCGAGCACGGCTGGTTCCAGGCGCATATCTACCGGTTCGACGACACCACCTCGACGTTCATCGTCGAGACGACCGACGAGGCCTTCGAGGCGCACGGGCTGGGTCGGCTCGACCAGGATGGCTCGATCGCCTTCTGCGAGCGGCTCTTCGCCGAGGTGCTCGACGGCGCCAGGCTGATGACCAACGCGCGGCACCTGCGCGGCTCGGCCTGGCTCAATTTCCAGCGCCTCGTCTGCCGCCGCTGGAGCCACTTCAACGGCCGCGCCCATGTCGTGCTGATGGGCGACGCCGCCCACACCGCCCATTTTGCCATCGGCTCCGGCACCAAGCTCGCCATCGACGACGCGATCGAGCTGAGCCGGCAGTTCGACGCCGCCGGCCACGCGGCGGACCGGATTCCGGAGGTGCTGGACGCCTACGAAGAGGTTCGCCGGGTCGATGTCGCGCGCATCCAGAACGCGGCGCGCAACGCCATGGAGTGGTTCGAGGTCGTCGGGCGGCGCTATGCCGACCAGCTGCCGCCCGAGCAGTTCATGTACTCGATGCTGACCCGCTCGCAGCGCATCGGCCACGAGAACCTGCGGCTGCGCGACCGCGCCTGGCTGGAGGCCTACGAGCGCTGGTTTGCCGGGGAGGCCGGCGTCCCCGCCGAGCCTGCGCCGCCGCCGGTCTTCACGCCCTTCACGCTGCGCGGCGTCACCCTGCCGAACCGGATCGTGGTCTCGCCGATGGCGATGTACTCGGCGACCGACGGGATGCCGGACGATTTCCATCTCGTGCATTTGGGGGCCCGCGCCATGGGCGGGGCCGGCCTCGTCTTCGGCGAAATGACCTGCGTCTCGCCCGATGCCCGCATCACGCCCGGCTGCCTCGGCCTGTGGAATGACGAGCAGGCAGCGGCCTGGCGGCGGATCGTCGATTTCGTCCACGCGCATACGCCGGCGAAGTTCGGCATCCAGCTCGGCCACTCCGGGAGAAAGGGGTCGACGAAGGTCGGGTGGGAGGGGATGGACCAGCCGCTCGACAGCGGCAACTGGCCCCTGATCTCGGCCTCGCCCGTGCCGTACCTGCCGGACGGCGCGGTGCCGCGGGCGATGGACCGCGCCGACATGGACCAGGTGAAGGCCGATTTCGTCGCGGCGACCCGCCGTGCGGCTGCGACCGGTGCCGAT
>DATGFU010000187.1:0-10518 GCA_035308865.1 Allostellaceae bacterium
GTCTCGAGCCGGTCGGCGCGCCCGATACGCGCCCTTGGCTCGACCACGGACGCTGGGGCGTGTCGCAGCCGCTCGGCGCCGCGCGGCCGGGCGCCGAGCCGCTACCGCCCTACGCCTTCCTGCCGGCGGAAGGCGAGAGCCTGCACCAGATCCCTGTCGGCCCGGTCCATGCCGGCATCATCGAGCCGGGACATTTTCGCTTCACCGCGAACGGCGAAGCGGTCGTGCGGTTGGAAGAACGGCTCGGCTATGTCCACCGCGGCGTCGAAGGCCTGATGGCAGGCGCCCCGCTCGACCGCGGCGCCAAGCTCGCCGGCCGCGTCTCCGGGGACAGCACCGTTGCCTATGCCATCGCCTTCGCGCGCGCCGCCGAGGCAGCATTGGGCGCGGAGATGCCTTCCCGCGCGCTCTGGCTGCGGGCACTGATGGCCGAGCTGGAGCGTCTTGCCAACCACCTTGGCGATATCGGCGCCATTTGCAACGACGCGGCCTTCGCGATGATGCTGGCCCATTGCGGCGTGCTGCGCGAGCGCGTGCTCCGCGCCGCCGATACGGCGTTCGGCCATCGGCTGATGCGCGATTGCGTGGTGCCCGGCGGGGTCGCCGCCGATATCGGCCCGGCCGGTCTGGAAGCCATCCGCGCGCTCGTAGCGGAGCTGCGGCGGCGGTTCCCGCCCGTGGTCTTGCTCTACGACAATACCGCCTCACTGCTCGACCGCACCGTCGGCACCGGCTTTGTCTCGCCGGCGCTCGTCCGAAAGTTCGGCGCCGGCGGCTATGTCGGCCGCGCATCCGGCCGCCGCTTCGATGCGCGTAAAGCACCCGGCTACCCGCCTTACGATGCGCTGAAGTTCGAGGTACCCGTCCGCGAGGACGGCGATGTGAACGCGCGCGTCTGGATCCGGATCCGCGAGATGGAGCAAAGCCTCTCTTTGGTCGAGCAGATCCTCGCTGGTCTGCCGGGCGGGCCGGTCCGCACCGAAGTGCCGCCCGCGGAAGGGCCGTCGTCGGGCATGGCGCTCGTCGAAGGATTCCGCGGCGACATTCTGGTTTGGATGCGGCTCGATGGCGACGGCAGGGTCGAACGCTGCCACCTGCGCGACCCGTCCTGGTTCCAGTGGCCGCTGCTCGAAGCGGCGATCGACGGCAACATCGTCGCCGACTTCCCGCTCTGCAACAAATCCTTCAACTGCTCTTACGCCGGGTGCGATCTCTGAACGCCATGCTGCGCCATCTCATGGAGGGCCTGACCCGATCGCCGCTCACCGAGCCCGCCCCGCCGCAGGATGACGCTGCCACGGCAGCGCTGGCCGGCGAGCTCGACCGCGCCGCCCGGCGGCGGCTCGGCCGCAGCCTCGCCATGCGCCAGGTCGATGCCGGCTCCTGCAACGGCTGCGAACTCGAGATCCATGCGCTCAACAACGCCTTCTACGACCTCGAGCGGTTCGGGCTCAGATTCGTGGCCTCGCCCCGCCACGCCGACGTGCTGCTGGTCACCGGCCCAGTGACGAAGAACATGCGCGAGGCGCTGGAGCGCACCTACAACGCCACGCCCGACCCGAAATGGGTGGTGGCGCTCGGCGACTGCGCCGCCGACGGCGGCATGTTCGCAGGCAGCTATGCCTGCGTCGGCGGCGTCGACGCCGTTGTCCCGGTGCATCTCAGGATCCGCGGCTGTCCGCCGCGGCCGGAGCAAATCCTGCAGGGGCTGCTGGCCTTGATGACGTGAGCGTATCGACCTTTCCGCTGGCATTTGTGCCCGCGGTTCCCATCTAATGGCGATTGTCGCTAACGTGCACGACGCACATCGCCATCATGATCCGTTATGAACTTCGCTGCGGTGCCGACCACGAATTCGAAGGGTGGTTCCGCAACAGCGCCGGCTTCGACGAGCAGCTTTCCGCCGGCGAATTGACCTGCCCCGTCTGCGGCGCCACCGAGATCGTCAAGGCGCCGATGGCGCCGGCGGTCACCCGCTCGGCACCGCAGATCGACCCCCGCACCGTCCTCCGCGCGCTGCGCAAGGCCGTCGAATCCAATGCCGACAATGTCGGCGAGCGGTTCGCGGAGGAAGCGCGGCGCATCCATTATGGCGAGACCGAGGCCCGCGCGATCTACGGCGACGCCACCCGAGAAGAGACCGAGGCGCTCAGCGACGAGGGCATCGAGATCGCGGTCATTCCGTGGGTCCCGCTGGGCGACGCCTGACGCGTCACGCCGCCGGCTTCCGCGCCGTCATCAGGTAGTTGATCGCGAGATCGCGGCCAAGATGCCAGCGGTCGCCGAGCGGGTCGTAGGACATGCCGGTCAGATCCTCGACGACCAGGCCGGCATGGCGGAGCGCCGCCGCCAGCTCCGAGGGTTTGAGGAATTTCGACCAGCGATGTGTGCCGCGCGGCAACCAGCGCAGCACGTATTCGGCGCCGACGATGCCGAAGGCGTATGACCGGAAGGTGCGGTTGAGCGTCGACAGCACCGCCGTGCCGCCGGGCCGCAGCAAGGTCCCGACCGCGTCGACAAAGCTCGTCACGTCGGCCACGTGCTCGACCACCTCGAGCGCAAGCACGACGTCGAACCGCGCACCCGACTCCGCCAGCGCCTCCGCCGTCTCCAGCCGGTAATCGACCGCGACGTCCTCGGCCGCGGCGTGCACACGGGCCACGTCCAGGCTCTTCTCCGTCGCGTCGATCCCGGTCACCGTGAAGCCCAGCCGCGCCATCGGCTCGGCGATCAACCCGCCGCCGCAGCCGATATCGACCAGCGACAGCCCGTCGAACGGCCTGAGCTTGCCGGCGTCGCGGCCGAAATTCCCGATCAGCCGCTCGCGCAGATAGGTCAACCGGATCGGGTTGATGCGATGCAACGGCCGGAACGGCCCGCTCTCGTCCCACCATCCCCCGGCCATTCCGGCGAAATGGGCGATCTCGCCTGCATCGACCGATCGGCTGGTCAACTCGACTGTCCTCCGCTGCTTGCGATGGCCGCAAGGCCGAGAGTATGTATGGCCCTCCACCCATGGGCAACCCGTCCAGAGACTACCCGTTCGGGCAGGCTAAAAGGCAGCATGTCGCGTCTCGTACTGAAATTCGGCGGCACCTCGGTGGCCGACGTCGCCCGCATCAAGATCGCCGCCGCGCGGGTCAAGCGCGAGGTCGATGCCGGCCACCAGGCCATCGTCGTGGTCTCCGCGATGGCCGGGACCACCAATCAGCTCGTCGCCTGGTGCAACGAGACGGCAGCACTGCACGATCAGCGCGAATATGATGCCGTGGTGGCGTCGGGCGAGCAGATCACCTCGGGACTGATGGCGATCGCGCTGCAAAGCCTCGGCGTCAAGGCGCGCTCCTGGATGGGCTGGCAGATCCCCGTGATGACCGACGCCGCGCACGGCAAGGCGCGGATCCGCGAGATCAGGCGCGACGCCATGGAAGCGTCGCTGGCGGCAGGCGAGGTCGCGGTGGTTCCGGGATTCCAGGGCCGCACCGAGGACGGCAGGATCACGACGCTGGGGCGCGGCGGGTCGGATACTTCGGCGGTGGCGCTGGCGGCGGCCTTCGAGGCCGAGCGCTGCGATATCTTCACCGATGTCGACGGGGTCTTCACCACCGATCCGCGGATCGTCTCCAAGGCGCGCAAGCTCGACCGGATCACCTACGAGGAGATGCTGGAGCTGGCGTCCCAGGGGTCCAAGGTGCTGCAGACGCGTTCGGTCGAGATTGCAATGAACCATCGGGTCCGGGTGCAGGTGCTGTCGAGCTTCAACGATCAGCCCGGGACCCTGGTCGTGGACGAGGACGAGATCGTGGAAAAGCAGGTCGTCAGCGGAATCGCCTACAGCCGGGACGAGGCGAAGATCACCGTCATGGGCGTGGCCGACCGGCCGGGCGTCGCCGCCGCCATCTTTGGCCCGCTCGCCGAGGCCAATATCAACGTCGACATGATCGTCCAGAACGTCGCCCATGACGGGCGCGAGACGGACATGACGTTCACCGTCGGCCGGGCCGAACTCGACCACGCCGTCCGGGTGCTGGAGAACGCGCTGCACAAGGGGTTCGAAGCGGCGACGATCGCGCATGACTCGAGCGTGGTGAAGATCTCGGTGATCGGCGTCGGCATGCGCAGCCACCCCGGCGTCGCGCTCACCATGTTCAGGACGCTGGCCGAGAAGGGCATCAACATCCAGGTGATCTCGACCAGCGAGATCAAGGTCGCGGTGCTGATCGACGAGGAGTACCTGGAGCTGGCGCTGCGCGCGCTGCACACCGCATACGGGCTGGACGCCGGGTGAGGGGCGGGATGGCGCTCGACCTGCTGGAAGCTCCCGCCGACACCGCCGCGCGCCGCCTCCTCGACGCGCTCTGGCAGCGCGGCCGCGACTTCCTCGGCACCGAGCTCGCCATCATGGGCGGGGCGATGACCTGGGTCAGCGAGCGCCGGCTGGTCGCTGCCATCTCGGACGGCGGCGGCTTCGGCGTGATCGCGTCCGGCTCGATGAGCCCCGCCCTGCTGGAGGCCGAGATCCGCGGCACCAAGGCGCTGACCCGGAAGCCCTTCGGCGTCAACCTGATCACGCTCCACCCGCAGCTGCTCGACCTCATCGATGTTTGCACGGCGGAAGCGGTGAGCCACGTCGTGCTGGCCGGCGGATTGCCGCCGGCGGCGGCGATCCAGCGGATCAAGCAATCGGGCGCCAAGGCCGTGTGCTTCGCCCCGGCGCTCGTGCTGGCCAGGAAGCTGGTGCGCATGGGCGTCGACGCCATCGTCATCGAGGGCATGGAGGCGGGCGGCCATATCGGCCCCGTCGCGACCAGCGTGCTGGCCCAGGAGATCCTGCCGCATATCCGCGAGGTGCCGGTCTTCGTCGCCGGCGGCATCGGCCGCGGCGAGGCGATCCTCTCCTACCTCGAAATGGGCGCCGCCGGCGTACAGCTCGGCACCCGCTTCGTCTGCGCCTTCGAATCGACGGCGCATCCAAGGTTCAAGCAGGCCTTCATCCGCGCCGCCGCCCGTGACGCCGTGCCGTCGCCGCAACTCGACGAGCGCTTCCCGGTGATTCCGGTACGGGCGCTATCCAATGACGGCACGCGGCGCTTCATCGAAGTTCAGCGCGCCGTGATCGATCGCTTCAATCGCGGCGAGGTGGCCCAGAAGGATGCACAGCTCGAGATCGAGCATTTCTGGGCCGGCGCGCTCCGGCGCGCGGCGATCGACGGCGATGTCGAGAGCGGCTCGCTGATGGCCGGCCAGAGCGTCGGCATGGTCGATCGCGAGCAGCCGACGGCGGAGATTCTCGACGAGCTCGTCGCCCAGGCCGTCGAAGCGCTCGGGCGTCGGCATACCGCGGGAGACAGGGCCGGAACCGGCTGATGGACCACCGCCCGGCCACCACCGGATCGCGCCGCCTGCTGTCCCGGCTGCGCGACGTCATGGCGGGGCCGGGCACCGCGCAGCAGCGGCTGGACAAGGTCGTGCGGATCATCGCCGGCGACATGGTGGCCGAGGTGTGTTCGGTCTATCTGCTGCGCGCCGGCGACATTCTCGAACTCTGCGCCACCGAAGGCCTGGCGCCCGAGGCCGTCCACCACACGCGGCTGAGGCTCGGCGAAGGCCTTGTCGGCGTGATCGGTGCGACGGCGCGGCCGCTCGCGCTCTCCGACGCCCAGGCGCATCCGAGCTTCGCCTATCGGCCCGAGACCGGTGAGGAGATCTACCACTCGCTTATGGGCGTGCCGATCCTGCGCCAGGGCAAGGTCTCGGGCGTGCTGGTCGTCCAGAACCAGGCGCCGCGCCACTATACCGACGACGAGGTTGAGGCGCTCGAGACCATCGCGATGGTGCTGGCCGAGCTGGTCGCCTCAGGCGGGCTGGTCTCGCCGGACGAGCTGCACCCGGTGGGCGGGATCGCGACCCTGCCGCACCGGCTGGACGGCGTGCGATTCAATCCCGGCCTTGCCATCGGCACCGCCGTGCTGCACGAGCCTGACATCGTCGTCACCAAGCTGATCGCCGAGGATCCGGCGAAGGAACGTCAACGCCTGGAGACGGCGCTCGCGGAGATGCATGTCGCGCTCGACCGGCTGCTGCGCTCGGACGTGCTCGGCGACAGCGGCGAGCATCGTGAGATTCTGGAGACTTACCGGCTCTTCGCCGAGGACCGCGGGTGGCTCGGCCGGATGCACGAGGCGATCTCCAGCGGCCTGACGGCCGAGGCGGCGGTGCAGAAGGTCCGCGAGGACACCGCCGCCCGGATGAGCAAGGTCATGGACCCCTATATCCGCGAGCGCATGGCCGATCTCGAGGACCTGGCGATGCGGCTGCTGCGGCATCTGTCCGGCGAGGCCGGCCGCCCGGTCCGCGGCCGGGCCGAACTGCCGGCGGACATCGTGCTTCTCGCGCGCAACATGGGGCCGGCCGAACTGCTCGACTACGACCGCCGTTGCCTGCGCGCGCTGGTGCTGGAGGAGGGCTCGGCGAACGCACACGTGACGATTGTCGCGCGCGCCCTCGACATCCCGGTGGTGGGCCGCGTTGCCAGTCTCTTCGCCGACGTGGTGGCGGGCGACCAGGTCGCGGTCGATGCCGACAACGCGCAGATCTTCGTTCGCCCCAGCGAGGACATGCAGCAGGCGGTCGAGCGGGCGTTGGCCGACCGGTCGAGCCGGCAGGAGCAGTATCGCATCCTCAAGGCGCTGCCCGCGGTGACGCTGGACGGCGTCGCGGTGCGGCTGATGATCAATGCCGGGCTGCTGCTCGACCTGCCGGCGCTGGACGAGACCGGCGCCGACGGGATCGGCCTCTACCGGACCGAGCTGCCCTTCATGGCGCGCGCCACCTTCCCGTCGGTCGAGGAGCAGGCCGAGCTCTATCGCCGCGTCCTCGACCAGGCGGGTGATCGGACAGTGGTGTTCCGCACCCTCGATATCGGCGGCGACAAGCTGTTGCCCTACTTGCCAGGGGCCAAGGAGGAGAACCCGGCGATGGGCTGGCGGGCGATCCGTATCGCGCTCGACCGCCCGTCGATGTTGCGCCACCAGCTGCGCGCGCTGATCCTCGCTGCCGACGGCCGGCCGCTCGACGTCATGTTCCCGATGGTCGCCACCGTGACCGAGCTGGCGGCAGCACGGCGCATCTTCGACCTCGAGCTGGAGCGCACCGCCGCGCGGCGCCGCACGCTGCCGTCGCGCCTGCGGGTCGGCACGATGATCGAGGTGCCGGCGCTGGTCTGGCATCTCGGACCGCTCTGCCGGAAGGTCGATTTCCTATCGGTCGGCTCGAACGACCTGATGCAGTTCCTCTTCGCCAAGGATCGCGGCAATCCGCGCGTCGCCGACCGCTATGACGACCTGGCGCCGGCCGCGCTCAATTGCCTCGACACGATCGTCCGAGCCGCCGCCATGGCAGGCACCCCCCTCTCCATCTGCGGCGAGATGGCGGGCGGCCCGATCGAGGCCATGGCCTTGATCGGACTGGGATTCCGGACGCTTTCCATGACTCCGTCGGCGATCGGTCCGGTCAAATCCATGGTGCGGCGGCTCGAGCTTGCGCCGCTGGCGCGATATATCGCCGAGCGCCTCAACGACCCGGTCGCCAGCCTGCGCGATGCGCTGGCCGAATTCGCGCGCGACCACGGCATTGCGGTGTGACGCGCGCGGTGTACTGCGAGCAGAAATGGTGCTAGAGACCCTCGCGGACCCAGTCTTGGGGCGAGGCTCGGTCAGGTCGCGTGTTAATGCAGGAGCGCGCGCATGACGCCGGGCGGCGCTAGGGACCACGAGCACGAAAGATACGCGTCGGGGTGGACGCAATCCGAAGTTGCGCGCTTCACCCGCGATGGCGGGTCGCGCGTCGGCGAGCTGTTGCGCCAGACGCGGGAGGAGTACCGGCTCTCGCTGGAAGACGTCGCCGAAGTGCTGCGGATCAAGGCGATCTACTTGGCCGCGCTCGAGGCGGGCGACATCGCCGCGCTGCCGGCGCCGGCCTATGCGACAGGGTTCATCCGGGCCTACGGCGAGTATCTCGGCCTCGACGGCGGAGAGATCGTCCGCCGTTTCAAGAACGAGAAGAACACCCATGGCGCCACGCCCGAGCTCAACTTTCCGGTCCCGCTGACCGAGCGCGGGATACCGGGCAGCAGCATCGTCTTGATCGCGCTCATCCTCGGCGTGATCGGCTATGTCTCATGGAACTGGTACACGACCGGCCCGCACGCCACGGTTGCCCAGGTCGAGCCCGTGCCCGCGCGGCTCCTGCCGCCGCCCAGCCTCGATCCGCCCTCGGTCTCGCCGGATTCCGCCGCCGCTGCCGAACCGCCGCCACCGGCTCCGCAGCCGCAGCCCGTGACCCAGACGGCCGCGTTGCCGCCGCCCGCCACCGATGCAGCACCTGCCGCCGATCACATTTTCGGCAGCCCGACTGCGGGCAAGGTCTCGATCAAGGCGACGGGCGACGCCTGGGTCGAGGTGCTGGACAGCGATCACCCGATCTGGAGCCGCCTCCTCAAGCCCGGCGAGATCTACAATCCGCCCAAGGACGGGCTCACCATGATCGTCGGCAATGCGGGCGGCATCGAGGTGACGGTCAACGGCAAGATCCTGCCGCCGATCGGTGCCTCCGGCGAGGTCCGCCGCATCCCGCTCGACGCGGACAAGCTCGCCGGCGGCGGCTGAAGACGGTCAGGCGCTGCCGGCCAGGAGTCCCTCCAGCAACGGGCGACGTTCGGCGGCCAGCGGATTGATGATCGTCACGCCTTGCCACGTGAACCCTTCCTGCAGATCCTCTGAGAGCAGCAAGCGGCAGCGCGCCTCGGCAGCGCCGGCGAGGACAACGGCATCCCAGATCCCGAGCTTGTGCGTCGCGCTGATGTCGGCCGCGGTGGTCATTATTTCGCGCGAGGTGGGAACGCATTCGTAGGTGTCCGACCAGTCGAGAACCTTCTGCCGCGCCTGTTGCGCGGGCATGGAAGCCTTCCGGGTGAGAGCGCGGAAGAGTTCGCCCAAGACCTGGACCGGGATGACGACCGCGGTTGTCGGCAGCACGGCGATCAGCGCACGCGCCTTGTCTTGCCGGACGGGATCGTTTGCGCCTTCGGCGTAGACCAGGATGTTCGTATCGAGGGCGACCTTCATTCGTCGTAAAGCTCATCCCGGGACCAACGGGGCAGCCCAAGCGCCGGCTGCGCGGCTAGCCGCTCCAGCAACACTCGTTTCGCGGCCTCCCGCGCCGCGTTGAGGCTTTCATCCGTCACGGGAACGATGCGGGCGACCGGCGTGCCGTGCGACGTCACGACATAGCTCCGCCCACTTCTCACGCCCCGCAGCACGTTCGAGAAGCGCCGATTAGCCTCGGCAGCGGAGATCACCTCTTCCATAAGCCTCGCCCTTTGACGGTAGTGAATTTCACTATATCCGGTCACGCGCGGGACGGCTAGGTCCCTCCCGGGCTTGCAGGGGAGGGGTGTTTGCCCCCAAGGCGGCGTCCCGGTATATTAGGGGAAATCCAACCGTACCGAACGGAAGCCGGTCTCCATGAGCGTTCGTCCCTATCGCGACATTCTCCGCCGCAAGAGCCGCCAGATCCGGGTCGGCAACGTCGCGGTGGGCGGCGATGCGCCGATTTCCGTCCAGACCATGACGACCACGCTCACCTACGACACGGCGGGCACGATCGAGCAGGTCCGCGGGGCCGCGGAGGCCGGCGCCGATATCGTGCGCGTGTCCTGCCCCGACGAGGAATCGACCGCGGCGCTGCCGGTGATCGTCAAGGCCTCGCCGGTGCCGATCGTCGCGGACATCCATTTCCACTACAAGCGCGCGATCGAGGCGGCCAAGGCGGGGGCGGCGTGCCTGCGCATCAATCCCGGCAATATCGGCTCGGCCGACCGGGTGCGCGAGGTGGTGAAGGCGGCCAAGGATCACGGCTGCTCGATGCGGATCGGCGTCAATGCCGGCTCGCTGGAGCGCGACCTGCTGGAGCGTTACGGCGAGCCCTGCCCCGAGGCCATGGTCGAATCCGCGCTCAACCACGCCAAGATCCTCGAGGACAACGATTTCTTCGAGTTCAAGATTTCGGTGAAGGCGTCCGACGTGTTCCTCGCCGTGGCCGCCTATCAGGGCCTCGCCGATGCCTGCGACTACCCCTTGCATCTCGGCGTCACCGAGGCGGGCGCGCAGCGGCTGGGCACGATCAAGTCGTCGATCGGCATCGGCTCCCTGTTGTGGGCCGGGATCGGCGACACGATCCGCGTCTCGCTCTCGGCCGAGCCGGTCGAGGAGGTCAAGGTCGGCTACGACATCTTGAAGGCGCTCAACCTGCGCCGCCGCGGCGTCACCGTGATCTCCTGCCCGTCCTGCGCCCGGCAGCAGTTCCAGGTGATCAAGACCGTCGAGGTGCTCGAGGAGCGGCTTGCCCACATCACCACGCCGATGACGGTCTCGGTGATCGGCTGCGTCGTCAACGGGCCGGGCGAGGCGCGCGAGACCGATATCGGCTTCGCCGGCGGCGGCAACAACACCCACCAGG